>JBNMOV010000439.1:0-4306 GCA_051275765.1 Maribacter sp.
TTCAGAAGCTATGAATTTTTAACAATCCGAAAACCAATTAATTCTCAGTATATAAACCATAGTCCATCTTGTATAATAATCCATAAAACTAATTTTGGTCTCTGTTTTTTAATTTCTATAATAGACTTTATTACGAATATTTTTTGTAGGAGGCAAATTAGAGATTTTGGAAATAAACAAGGCATTTTTCGAAAATCGTAGCCTTAGCTACGGTTGAGAGAAATAAAGCAGTAGATTTTTAAAAGGTCGATTTGGCTATAATCAATTATTCGTAATAAAGTCTAATATGTGTCAACGCAAAAAATTCTAGAAATATCTTTAAATACTTCTAGCATGGAACAGGGTATTTTTATTCTTCAAAATTTTCTAAACAATGAATCCCCTCGGGGCAAACCCCCGAGGTATCACGCCCTCTTAAGCTCTACTCGGAAGTTACTTTTCCGATGCAAGCATAGAAGTATTATTTAGAATAGAAATACCTCTCTTCTCCAAAACAAGAATGAGTTTCGACTAAAATACTCCTTGCTTATCTATCCAAATATCTTTGTAACCTATCTTATTAGAATGATGATAATTGGCATGGAATACGATTTTATCCAATTCCGTAGTAATATCAATGGATTGATCTATTCTGAATTTATATACATTCAATAGCATCTGATCTCATGCTACTGGATTGAGACCATAAAATGCTCCGTGTAAGCTGGTGTCTTGTTTAAAATTTTTAAGGAGTTCTTTGTGTTTTTTGATTTATTTTTTCAAATTATCCTCTTCCAGATTCCAAGGAGAAGCAAAATAAGATAACTCTAATCTGATTTTCTTTTCCTCAAAGGTTTATAGGATACGTTCTGTAACGGTTTCTACTGAAACCAATATATTGAATGGCATAGATGGTATTTTATGATCTAAGAATTCAGGTGACAGATATAAGACTTGCCTTTAAATCAGAGGATAATTATGACGTTCAAAGGTAAATTAAAAGTCTGTGAAAAGCCTAGCTTTAGCAAACCTTAAATTTTCACCAAAACAAAGCAGCCCCTTGAAATCTCTTCCAAGGGGCTGTTATATTTTGACTAAAACTAAATATGTTTTTATGCTACGATATACGTTTTCATCATTTGGATAGCAATGGCGATAATGATAATGCCAAATACTTTTCTTAATGTACTGGAAAACTGTGGTGACATTTTCTTTGATATCCAACCTGCAGATTGAAGAATAAGAAAAATAACTCCTAAATTAATAAGTATTCCTGCTAGAATAGAGTAAGTATCATATTCTGCTTTGAGGGAAATAATCGTCGTTAATGTACCCGCTCCAGCCAATATTGGAAATGCGATAGGTACGATACTTCCAGAGCTAGTTCCTTCTTCATCATGTGTAGTTCTGAAAATTCTGATTCCCAGTACCATTTCTAAACCAATAAAAAGGATAATCAATGCTCCTGCAAGGGCAAATGAAGATACTTCTAGTCCAAAAAGTCCTAGAATAGCTGTTCCAAAAAACAGGAAGGCTATCATAATAGAACCTGCCGCAGCAGTCGCCATGATTGGGTGAATATTGATTCCTTCCTTCTTCATATTAATAATGACTGGAAGTGATCCTATGATATCAATTACTGAGAATAGGATTAAGCTGATTGAAAAGATTGCAGTTAAATTCATCTCTTAGTTCTGTTAACTTCTTATTAAGTATTATGTTTTTAATTATGACACAAATTTCGCACTATTAAGCTTATTTATCAACATAAAATGCATTATTAAGTCATATTAATTTAATTATGCCTAAATTTATGTCATAATTACAATTATAATTATCCTAATTTATGCTTGAAAATCAAATTGACCCGATAGACCTCAGAATCATGAAAGAATTGACATTTGATGCTACAACGCCACTTGTCAAATTGGCAAAAAAGCTGAAAGTATCGAATACTTTAGTACATCAAAGAATCAAAAAACTAAAGGATGCTGGCATATTAAAATATGCAACTTATCACCTAGATCCTTGGAAGCTGGGTTATCAAACTTCTGCTTATACTCAGATCATGTTAACGGATTCGAAATTGCATCGTCAAGTAGAAGCAAGTTTGAAGGAAATACCTGAAATAGTGGAGTGTGTAAATATCGTGGGAAGGTATGCTCTAATTGTACGAATCTTTGCCAAAAATAACCAAGACCTAAGAAATATCATCTATGAAAAAGTCCATACGATTGAAGGTATAGAAGGTACGAATACTACGATGTGTTTTGAAACAGCTTTTTCTAGAGATGTATCTTTGGAGTTAGATTGGTATTAGATTGGTATACCAAATTTAAACAAGAACGGCTTCCTTTTGCAAGGAAGCCGTTCTTAATATATCTGATAAGAGTTTGATTATAAACCAAATTCCTTTTTGAAATCATCTACTAGATCCAATCTTTCCCAACCGAAAGTTTCATAAGTTTTTCCATTAACGGTTTTAGTACCAACAGATCTACCCATGTGTCCATATGCAGCTGTTTCACTGAATATAGGATTCTTCAATCCAAAACGCTTAATGATCGCTGCTGGACGCATATCTACTACCTTAGCGATTCTCGCTGCTAATTCGCCATCATTTACTCCTTCTAGCTTACCCGTCTTGTAAGTATCAATGAAGATACCTACTGGCTTTGCTACACCAATGGCGTATGCTACTTGTACTAAACATTGTTTTGCAATACCTGCTGCTACGATGTTCTTAGCGATGTGTCTAGTCGCATAAGCGGCTGAACGATCCACTTTAGAAGAATCTTTACCAGAGAAAGCACCACCACCGTGAGCCCCTTTACCTCCATAAGTATCTACAATGATTTTTCTACCTGTCAATCCAGTATCTCCGTGTGGTCCACCAATCACGAATTTACCTGTAGGATTAATATGATAAATGATATCATCCTTGAATAATTTTTTCAATCTCTCAGGCAATTGCTCCTTTACTCTTGGCACCAATATATTGATAACATCCTCACGAATCTTAGCAAGCATCGTTTCGTCCTCATCAAAATCATCATGCTGAGTAGAAACAACGATAGTATTTACCTTTACAGGTTGATTGTCATCATTGTATTCGATAGTTACCTGAGACTTAGAATCTGGACGGAGATAAGTCACCTCTTTTCCTTCTCTACGGATAGCTGCCAATTCAATCAACAAACGATGAGATAAATCCAATGCCAATGGCATATAATTATCTGTTTCATCTGTAGCATAACCAAACATCATTCCTTGGTCACCTGCTCCTTGCTCTTCTTCTTCTTTTCCTACATCCACACCTTGTGCTATGTCTGCTGACTGCTCGTGAATCGCAGATATAATTCCACAGGAATCTGCATCAAATTGATATTCAGATTTATTGTATCCAATTTTTCTGATAACGCCTCTCGCTATTTCTTGTACATCAACGTAAGCCTTTGAACGTACTTCACCAGCCAAAACGACAAGTCCTGTAGTAACTAGTGTTTCACAAGCTACCTTAGATTCTGGATCTTGTGATAAGAAAGCATCAATGATAGCATCTGAAATCTGATCTGATACTTTGTCCGGGTGTCCTTCAGATACCGATTCTGAGGTAAATAGATATGGCATAACGTATGTAAGTTTTAATTCAGAGCTTGTTTAAAATCGATTGTTCTTAATACGAAGTATAATTTTAAACAAGCCCTCTGTTTCAAAATCGGGGCAAAGATATAGAATTACCTTATAAAAGGTAGAATTATTATCGTTTTATACCTAGCGATATTTACTTTATAGATCACTGTTAGTAGCAATCGCTTGGTTTTCAGTAGCTATTATTTTAAAATGGCCCAAAAACCAATTAATTCCTAGTATAGAACCAACATTTATTTTATTCTTACATCCAGAAGTTGCTGCCCATCCAAATATCCTTTTAGATGATCGCCAATAACTACTGGACCTACTCCTGCTGGTGTACCTGTGTAAATCAAATCGCCTAATTTAAGTGTAAACATCTTAGAGATATAGGCAATCAGTGTAGCAAAATCAAAAATCATATCTTCTGTATTTCCTACTTGAACGACTTCTTCATTTTTTTCTAATGTAAAAGGAATATTCTTATCTTTCCAATTTGCATATGGCAAAAAGTTCCCTAGTGCTGCTGATTGATCAAATGCTTTGGCTATTTCCCAAGGATGTCCCTTTTTCTTACATTCTGACTGAACGTCTCTGGCTGTAAAATCTATCCCCAAACCAACTTCTTCTATATACTTGTATGCAAAACGAGGTTCGATGTGCTTCCCTACCCTTCCTATTTTTAATACCACTT
>JBNMOV010000440.1:0-4304 GCA_051275765.1 Maribacter sp.
AGGAATACCAGGGAGTTCACCAAGGCAGCAAGCCAATATCATTACATCTTATATTGATGCCTCGAATGTATATGGAAGTGACGAAGTTGTAGCAAGTTGGTTGAGAAGTCATGTAGATGGGAAATTAAAAACATCTAAAGGTAATCTTGTACCATATAATACTATAGATGGAGAATTCGATTCTGATTATGATCCTACTGCTCCAAGGATGGATGGAGATAGAGAACGTAACATGACCCCTAGAGTTGTGGCTGTAACTGGAGATTTTAGGGCTAATGAGCATCCGAATCTTACGGCTCTTCATACTATTTTTGTAAGAGAGCACAATAGGCTTTGTGATCATATTAAGAGTCAGGGAGAAACTGATGATGAAATCATTTATCAGAAAGCTAGAAAGTTAGTTGGTGCTATGATGCAACGAATTGTTTATGAAGAGTATCTACCTGCATTTGGAGTTCCTATGGACTCTTATTCTGGATATGATTCTAATGTTCGACCTGATATCAGGAATACTTTTGCTACTGCTGCTTATAGGTGGCATACGATGGTAGAAAACGATATTATTTTAAGAAATGATGCATGTGAGGGAATAGGAGTAGTAGAGTTGCCATTAAAGACAATTTTCTTGAATCCTCAAATTCTCAGACAATATGGTCCAGGTGTATTATTACGTGGTTTATCTTTTCACCCTCAATACAGAACAGATCTTAAAGTAAATAATGGTCTAAGAAATTTCCTTTTAGGACAAGGATCTGGATTAGACTTAGTTAGTATTAATATCCAAAGAGGAAGGGATCATGGTCTTCCTGATTATAAGACAGTAAGAGAACACTATGGTACGGGTAGTCCTTCTTCTTTTAGTAGTATCAATAGTGACCATAATATTTCCAACAGATTAGATAGTGTCTATGGAGGAAATATTAATGATATAGATCTTTGGGTAGGTCTTTTTGCAGAGCCTTTAGTTTCTGGGACTTCACTTCCTGCTACTGCCATTGCGATCATCAAAGAGCAATTTGAAGTATTAAGAGATGGAGATTACTATTTCTATAAAAATGATCCATTCTTAACAAATTCAGATTTAAGTATCATCAATAGTTCTGATCTTGCAAGTATTATTGAGCGGAATACAAGTGCTGAATCTATGCCTAGTGATATCTTTTTTAAACCACCATGTGATGATTCTGATCCGTTTGAAGATCTTAACGATCATGAAGGTAAAGAAGTTTGTACAGGTATTGCTGCCAAATACTATACTTCTTGCACAAATAGTTCAGGTTCAGGATCTAATTTAGCCTTAGGAATGAACACTCCAGCTAATGTTCAAAAAATTAAAGTTACCCTAGGTTTTGCTGTGAAAATCACTAATAATTTAGGAAACACTACCTACTATACTGATGATACAGGATGTCTTCCTTCCGAATTCGCAGGATCAAACATTACGAGCATTCAAGTAATATGTTTAAGTGATGATGATTCCACTATAGACTGTTCAGGATTTGCAGGTGCTCTATTCACCTCTTGTTGGGGGAGTCCTTTACCTATATTTACCACAGGGATTTACAATACTGAGCAATTGAAATCTTTATCGGTATCAAATAATTCAGTACAAGGTATTCGAGTGAATAATGGATTTAAAGTTACTCTTTATAAGGAAAACAATCTCCAAGGTTATAGTGAGGAATTTGTAGGCCCTACTGTAATATGTTTATCTGGAATGATTGCAGGTAATGTAAGTTCTATGAAGGCGATTTGTCTTTCTAATCCTAGTCAATCTAATTGTGGAAACAATGGTGTTGCTGGAGCTGTTTTCGAGAATGACGATAACCATCCGAATGAAGAAGAAAAACATATAGGAGTTTCTGTCGGCCCTGGAGACTACGACCTAAGTAGACTAAACAAAATGGGTGTTGCCGATGATGATATTGATAAAGTTAAGGTAAACAATGGTTTTGCTATTACCTTATTTAAGCATGATAATTTTCTAGGTAACTCTAGAACATACTTAGGCGATCGTAGTAGTTTAGGTAATTTTGGTGATAAGGCTAGTTCTATGAAAGTGACATGTATAGAATCTAACCAAAACACAAATGTGATTGTAGGAGAATCTCTCTTAAACTTTGAATTAGAGAAAGAATCAGACATGGCAATGTTAGAAGTTACTTACAACCTCTTAAAAGATGCCACTCATCAAAGTATCGAAAAGTTTAATGGGAGGACTGGAGAATTTGAACTATTGCAAGCTTTTCCTATCGATAAACTTGATGACTCTTACTTTTATTATGATGAGAATACTTCTCCAGGGGATAATGTTTACCGCGTGAGAGTATACTATGCTGATGGAAGTGAAGAGGAGACACCTTACAAAGTAATACGATTTGACGATCTATTTCATGTGTATCCGAATCCTGTAATTGACATTGTAAATATTGATTTACAGAAATACATCGGTTCAGATGTAGAGGTTACAATTTATGATATACGTGGTGTGGAAATAGCTACGAAGAGTATATCTACAATTGCTCAATCTACTGTTTCATTTGATCTTTCCAATAATATCAATGGGACTTATATAGTAAGAGTTCTTGCTGATGGAAAAAATGCAGTAAGTAAGAAAATTATTGTTGCTAAATAAAAATAATAAATATAACATGAGTCATCTCGAATTCCAGGGTGATTCATGTTTTTTTTAGGAGTAATTATTTTTGATAAAAAAAGATCTTCAAAAGCTTAATACTTTTGAAGATCTTTTTTTTGATTTATAAAATTTTAAGGATCTTTTCGTTCTCTGTCCAAAGGTGTCATAGTATTTAGATAGTGTTTTATTTTTCTTAACTATAGGTAGTTTTATTACATCAGGTATTTTAAATTAATCGTGTTTATTTTGTCCAACTGTAGCTAGAGAGCAATTTTGGGAGTTTAATTTTAGATAATACTACTTTTAAAATATTGATTCTATTGGATCAACAGTTTCACCAGAAGTATATCCAATTCCAATTATTGGATGAACTAACTGGAACGATTTGTTAAAAAGATCCACAATTTTGTAATCCATTTTGTTTAGATTATGAAGGAGATTGAGATGGTGATGGAAATATAAATGTAAAGTGGTTCCCAAAAGTATATAGTTGTAAATAAAACTAAAATCATAGTCGCCATTCCAAATAGTTTTCCAAATAAAGGGACTCAATCCAAAATAAACGAAATAAGAATAATCAATAGTGGTACAAACATAGATATGATAGATTGGGTTTTTGCAAAATATTTAAATCTATAATACTTTTACGGTCAAATAAGAATTTGTAATCGTTTCATGTAATAGCAAAATTGTTGGGAATGTAAATCAAATAAATCTACGAATAAAATCTTCCTTCCTTCCTTCCTTCCTTCCTTCCTTCCTTCCGGCAAAATCTGAGATTAAAACTAAAATAAAATATATAAAATCAGTTATCGCCTTGAAAAGTAAAAACACCCTCTAGTGTATAGTGTTTCCTTAAAGATGTTTATTTATTATGATTGTAAAATATTTTTCAAAGAAGATTGAAGGTCAATGTTTAGATTGATTTTCTTAAGAATATTATGTGTGACGATTTCGGAGAACATCAATTACATTTTCCAGTTTTTTATTTTTTGCAGTTAACAAAATTAAGTAATGGTAAATTAGATCTGCAGCCTCACCTAGGAATAAATCATCATTTTCGTCTTTTGCTTCGATCACAATTTCAACTGCTTCTTCACCAACCTTCTGAGCTATTTTATTAATTCCTTTCCGGAATAGTTCTGAGGTGTAGGATTTTTCAGAAGGATTGTTTTTACGGTCTTGGATTACCTTTTCAAGATTAAATAAAAATGAGTCTCCTTCATTTTTTTCATCAAAACATGTATCTGAACCGGTATGACAAACTACTCCTTCTGGACTAACTTTTATTAAAAGTGTGTCATTGTCACAATCTGAGGTAATGCTTTTTACATTTAAAAAGTTACCTGAAGTTTCACCTTTTGTCCATAGTCTATTTTTTGTTCTGGAAAAAAAAGTAACACGGTTTTCAGTTTGTGTTTTTTTTAAAGCTTCCGTGTTCATGTAGCCCAGCATGAGTACTTTTTGAGTCGCCTCATCTTGAATAATGCAAGGCATCAAACCTTTTACTTTTTCGAAATCTAAATTTTCTAACATTATATTTACATTTTTTAAATTAAACCCTAACTGGAATTCCTTTTTCTTTTAAATATTTTTTTAAATCCGAAATCTCTATTTCTTTGAAATGAAAAATACTCGCTGCTAATCCTGCATCCGCTTTTCCTTC
>JBNMOV010000441.1:0-4281 GCA_051275765.1 Maribacter sp.
AGAAGTATTTCTCTGCCAAGTTATAAAATTGAATGGAATATTACAAAAACGAGACACAACAATGAACTACACCACGTTCCACTTCATCCCCACGCTCATTCAAAAGGCAAAAACCAAAGGTTGCCTTAGAAATATCGATGCCGATGTGATACAAGAAATTCATACATTCCCTATTTTAAACGATTAAAAAAATCAGGCAATAGTCCGCCGGCATCCAAGACCTTATAGTAGGTTCTAAAGTCCTGTATTTTTATCTGGATTCAACATCCCTAAGACAAATCGGCACTGAAACCCATTATAGGATCATACTGTCCTTTCATATGCTTTAGGTCGCCGATTTGTCAGCCTATTTTATTGACTAAGATACCAATTTTTTTTGTTAGTTTGACAAAAGAAAAAAGTAGCAAAAAAGAAAATACATATGATGATAATAATGATGTATTCTATTTTTATTCTTTTACAAAACTAAAGGTCATATCCTATGTTTCTATTTCGCTGTAGTGCGGGTACGGTTCAACAGAATTTCTACGTTTAACCAAATGATATGTAATAAATTTTTCTATTTATAAGCAAAAGTATCCACATATGGAGTTTGGCGTCTGACAACAGCGAAAATCCGTGCTACGATTTTGTTTTTCACGGCATTGATTACGTTCCCGTAAGTCTTTCCTTCGCCAATTTTCCTGTCATAGTATCCTTTGGTCTGGCTGTCGTGCACGATGGCCGATGTGGCGGCATTGGAGAGGAGTGCCTTCATCCGTTTGTTGGCACGGTGTGACACATGCCGGCGACCCTTGAATTTTCCGGATTCGTTGGGAAAGGGGGCGATGCCGCAGTAGCAGGCAAATTTCCTCGCATTCTTGTCGAACCGCCTGAAATTATGGGTCAGGGCGATGACGTAAGCGGATATGACGGGGCCGACTCCTTTCACCGAACGGATAAGTTTGTCATTCCTTTTCATTTCTTCGTCCTCGGAAATGGCAGTCTTGATGAGCAGTTCTATCTCCCTGATCTGCCTGTCATACATGGCTACGAGCTCCACGGTGGAATCTTCCATGATAGCAAGTTCAGTCTGGGAAAAGCCCTTCTTATTCTCATTCAGGTCGTTCCGGATAATCGTCCTTTGCTTGACTAACAGGTCCCTCCTTGCCAGCAAACGCCTTATCCTACTGCACTTTTCGTCCACGGGTTCTGAAACTTCCAGTTCGTCCCTGTGCCGGTAGGCATACCTGCAGGTACCGATGGCATCCGATTTATCATCCTTCCCCCTGGTCAGTCCGAGGTGCAGGGACATGAGCCCGGGGTCTTCCTCCCTGCGTGGGATTTTCCCAGCATGCAGGAAGGAAAGCAGATCCTTGGAATACTGTCCGGTATTCTCAAAGCAGACAAGCCATTCTCCTTTTCCGATTCTGGTTTTCCTTTTCAGTTCCCCTAGCATTTTTCTAAAACCGTCGGGATTATTGTCGAACCTGCCGAGATATGCCGGCTTGGCATCAATGGAAAATGCAGTATCAATCCATTCCTTGGAAACATCGATTCCGATAAAAAATCTGTAATTTGACATAATAATGAATTTGTGATTGGCACTGATACCTTCAGTAGGCATTGAAGCCTGAATTTCTACTTAGTGCTTAATCATGGAGGAAGTGGGGGACTATTTCTGTTGGTAGGATATAGGCTTCTGGTAATCTTAGTAGTTCACCCCCGCTTCCGTTTTTCATAATGAGTTATCCACAAAATAACTGTTAGCCTGACAAAAGAAAAAAGAAGCAAAAAAGAAAAGTTATACATGGTGACAATGATAATATGTTCTTCTTTTTTCTTTTACAAATCTAAAGGTAATCTTGGTCAAATTACCGGCATATTTTTGTTCAACGATTTGAAATTTTCGTGCTCAAAAAATATGGCTTATTGCAGATTTTTGTATCTTGTTTTTCACTTGCTAGAAAACATAGCATATACTCGGGACGTTGTGTGTAATTTAAGTGCGGACTACAATTTTTACAAATGAAAAAAAAGTTAAAAAAGTACATATGCTATATTATCCTGATAATATCTCCTGTATTTATTATCCATTCTACTTTTAGAAATAGATATATATCTTTTTTAGTAACTAAGCCATTGTCAGAAGAAAGCTTAGAGTCATTAAAGCGTTATGAACCATATCTGCAATTTTATTCTCAAAAATACGACATCCCAATAGAAGCACTGTCATCTGCTATCGGTTGCGAAATAAATAGACGAATATATACTAATAAGTTGATTGATATAATACAAGATTATGTGTTTTCAACCACAATATGCTCAAATGAGTTTTTAGAATATTCTCTACAATCTAATATCGGCAGTCGATATCTAAATTTTGCAAAACAAGATATTGGATTAGGTAGTATTCAAGTAGAAACAGCTTGGAATATATTCAAGTTATATCCTGAGGAATTTGTTAATATATATACAATAAAAGACATGACAAATTATCTTCTTACGGTTCAAGGGAATATTCATGTTGCAAGTCTCGTAATAATGCATGCACAGAATTTATTTTGTAGTAATAAACATTATTACTCACTGAATAGAGAAGTAAAAAGTGCTGTATTGTACTCTTATTATAAACAAGGTGAAAAATATTATGAAAGGTATATTTATTCTAGTAATGGTTTAAGGGCTCCTATTCCTGGAGGTGGGACAGAAATAATAGAAAAACTAAACACAACATTGTATAAAAATAATAGCCGAATTAGAGAATAATTTAAGTGATAATAGTCCGCTTCAGCTTTCTTGTTATTTGACGAGTTTGAAGCCTGCAATCGGCTACTATTCTTATACTAACCGTTACCAACCATAAATAACAATGATGAAATTGAAAAATATATGTTTAATAATGAGTTTGTTTGTTGGAATACAAACCATTTACTCTCAAAATAAAGAAAAAATTGAAATTGGTGAAATAAATTCTATTCACTCAAAAGTTTTATCAGAAGAAAGAGAATATTGGATAAGTCTGCCAGAATCCTATGGTGATAAATTAAAATCATACAAAAGATACCCTATAATTATTTTATTAGATGGTCATATACATTTCAAGTCATCCGTTGGAATGATTCAATTCATGGGTGGCTCAAGAAATGGATATAGACAGCTGCCCGAAATGATAGTTGTTGGAATAATGAATGTAAATCGACGAAGAGATTTTACACCTGATAAAGTAATAACTAAACGAAAAAATAATACAGGAGGCGGCGATAATTTTTTAGCTTTTCTAGAACAAGAGCTAATCCCAAAAATAGATAAAGACTATAGAACGATACCTTATCGGATTCTATTTGGTCATTCGTTAGGAGGACTACTTACTGCTCATGCATACCTACAAGAAAATTCGACATTTAATTCTTTTATATCAATAGATCCGAGTTTTGGTACTTGGACTGATAGTATTATGGATGGGAAGACAGAATTAGTAAACGAAAAGGTATTTACTAGGCCAATATACATTGCAACAGCAAATTGGGATAAAAGAAATATACGAAACAGAGACCGTCATGTAAGATTTTATGAATCATTAAATAGTAAATGCAAAGGTAAGTATAAAGGTAAAATTGAATACTTTGAAAACGAAAATCATGGTACAGTTCCTTTGCCAGCACTTTACAATGGAATATCTTTCATTTTTAAAGATTTTAATTATCCCTTTAGATCTGCAACTAATCGAAAAGAACTCGTTAATCACTTTAAAGAAATATCTCAAAGGTTATCTTATAATTTTTCGCCTCCTGAAGAACTTGTAAATAGAATAGGATACAATAAATTGAGAAGTAGAAATGAGGATGAAAAAAAGATGGCTTTAGAATTTTTCAAACTCAATGTAGAAAATTACCCTGAATCGTATAACGCCTATGATAGCTTAGGAGAAGTTGAATTAGAATTTGATTCTAAGGAAAGGGCACTCAAGAATTTTGAAAAATCTTTAGAGCTAAATCCTAATAACGAAAAAGCGAAAAATATGATTGCCAAAATTAAAAATAATTAATACGGTTGCTAATAATTAAGGCTTCGTGTGGTCGGCACGACCCAACATGATGCCACTAGTATTGAACAAAGTCATGTTCAATACTAGTGGGACTAACTCATAAATTCCGATACGCCCAAGATTTGTACTTATCAGCTTCTGTGTTTTTTAGAAGGAAAAAGAATAGGCATAACTGCTCAGGTTATTGAATTCGTTTCCCTTAGGGATGGCGAATAAATAACTGTCTGTTTTGACTTCACCTTTTTGCACTATGC
>JBNMOV010000442.1:0-4279 GCA_051275765.1 Maribacter sp.
ATATAATTGAAAATGGCTGTTGTATTTGAATCGATAGAGCCATTCCTGTTTAATAGTTTTGAAAAAACTTTCTGCAACGGCATTATCCCAACAATTTCCCTTTCTGCTCATACTTTGTATCATATTATGATTAAAAGAAAAAAGAGGAGTGATTTTATTAGAAGTATATTGAACACCTCTATCTGAATGAAAAATAAACCTCTTTTTAATAGCTCTTGTTTTTCGGGCATTAATCCAAGCTGGGTAAACGGTATTATCCACAGTCATATCCTCACTTAATGACCAACCTACAATTTTTCTATCAGCAAGATCAATTATTGTCGTGAGATAATTCCAATGTTCATTAACCTGAATATAAGTAATGTCAGATACCCATTTTTTTCCTAATTCAGTACTTATGAAATTTCTATCCAAAACATTCTTAGCTATTGTAAATGAATGATTTGAGTCCGTTGTACTTATGAATTTCCTCTTTAATACACTCTTCAGCCCCATCTCTTTCATCAGGAAACCTACATAGGAACATGAATAATTCAGACCTTGGCGTTCCAGACTTTTCTGAATTCGATGACTGCCATAAATTTCCTTACTCTTTTCAAAAGTTATTCTAATCTGTTTCTTTAAGTGTAATTTCCGAGATGCAACTTTGGGTTTATCCTTGTTCCTAAGCCAATTATAATAAGCATTCTTACTCACTTTCATGCACTTGCACATCTTATCAACTGTATAGTTATCCTCATTCCTCAAAATAAATCCATACTTTAAATGTCGCTCTTGGAGAAGATGCTCACCGCCTTTTTTAATATATCACGTTCCATTCTCACAGATCTTAATTCCTTTTCAAGGCTTTGAGTTCTTCCGCTTCTGGACATAATTCTTTCTTTTTTGAAAAATCACCGAATTTAGCTGCATACTCCCTTCTCCAACGACGAGTCTAATCCGTAATCCTCTGTTATCTGTTTTGGTTTGATTCCTGAGTTTAATAGCCCAACTATCATCACCTTATATTCATTTTCATATTTATTTGCCATAACTCTAATGTACCATTTATAGGGCTCTGATAATTCGTCTCAGCTAAGGTAGACATTCCAATTTCTGAACGCTGTAAAACTTGTACGAAAAAAGCAGCTAAATATGCAGTTCCTTCTGATGTGAAAGAATTGATTAAAATAGATTAGTTTATAAATTAAAAAGGAGAACATCTTTCAATGTCCTCCTTAATTCTATAAACGTTTAATACACAAATTACGTATTAGAAAGAAAAGCTCAATTTAGTAAAGATTCTACGACCATCTATTCCAAATTGTGTTGTTTGCCAAGGGTATTTGAAACGACCAACAAAGTCAAGGTTTCTGTCTGTTGGTTTTCCGTTTTCATATGCATCAGCAAATGTGTCTGGATATACATTGAATAAATTATTGGTTCCAACAGTAAATTTAATTTTCTCTGTGAAAGCATAAGAGAAACTCAAATCTGTCAATAATTTTCCACCAAATGTAGCATCATCAATTTCATTATTAGATAAATAAGTTACTGCTCCGTAGTATAATAAAGATAAATTCGTAGAGAATTTATTCAGTGTATAAGTACCTGTAGCGACTATCTTTGAATTAGGTCTCCAAGATTCAACTCTTGAGATATCTTCTCTCGTAAAGATGTTATCTACTAAACCATTTTGTTCGATAAAATCAGACGTTTGGATATCGTCATCTACAGTTGTTTTATTAAAATTAGCTGCGATAGAACCAGAAATATTTCCTTCACCTACCGTAAGTGTAGAAAAATTCAATACGATATCAATACCTTGTGTTGTGGTTGAAATAGCATTCAAGAAGAAGCCCATTGAACCTACACCTACACTATTCAATACTTGGTCGATAGGATTGGCATCATCACCTGTTTTAGTGACTTGACCAGATAATACGATTCTATCATCCACTCTAATTTGGTAAGCATCTATAGCTAATCCAATTTTGTTCGTGATACGAGCAGTTAATCCTACTCCAATATTGAAAGAAGTTTCTGCTGTTAATTTAGGTACACCTAATGCACGAAGTGCAGGATTATCATTAGCAAGAATACCATTCTGAACTACTCCGTTTGATGTCAATGTAGTCGTCAATGCAGTGTAGTAAACTTGGTGAAGAGAAGGAGCTCTAAAGCCACTACTCACAGATGCTCTTAGATTTAATTTTCCATCTAAGAAACGGTATCTACTATTCAATTTCCAACTTAAATTATCTCCAAAATCACTATAGTTTTCATAACGTAATGCACCTCCTAATAGAAAGTTTTTAGTGAAGTCAGCTGTTAATTCAGCATAAGCTCCGATGTTATTTCTATAATCAACACCTGCATTTTCTGGTGTAATTCCAGGGAATGATTCCACACCAGTACGTCCACCTTGTGCGTCAGGACTCATGCCATCTCCATAAGAAGCAAATTCTCCAGCTTCTGTTTCAAATCTTTCTGTACGTTGCTCCATACCAAAAGCAGTGGTGTAAGTTCCTTTAGATTCAGTTTCAAATGATTTCGAAACATCAAGGTTATTGACCACATGACCAAACTGGTGTGCACCACTATAGAAATCACTAGGACTACTTCCAGCATAAGATTGGTTGAAAGAATTGGTAATAAAGTAATCGATTCTACTTTGACCCATCGTAGAACTGATGTCAAAATTCCATTCGCGTTGTACTGTTCTCAATCCTGCAGTAATAGAGTAATCTCCGATTTGAGGAGACATTTCAGCTAAGAAAAATCCATCATTATCTGGATAGATTGCTTCGAATCCAGGTACCCAATAAGGAACACGTGCAAACTGAGGAGCAGAGCCATTTCTGTTGGCTGCACTTCCAAAGAAATACAATTCTGACTCTGTTTTTTCATCTAGCGTATAACCAGCATTCAAAGCAAAATTAGTAATCGTCATATCCGGAATTCCTACTTGGAATCCTGCAGAAGGTTCGTTTCCTAAAAATGTAGTTAAATCTGATAAGCTAAAATCTGTATCATCTGTAACTCCCCAATAACCTGCTTCATCTGCTACACTTGTGATTTCTCCAGCACGTTGTGTTCTTTTTTGATCAAAGAATCCAAAGCTTAAATTAGCAAAAGCTTTTTTGTTACTTAAACCAAATCCACCATCTAAAGAAAATTGTCCACCATCTCCTTCTGTAGTGGTACTGTATCCAAGACTTACGAATGGATCTACTTTCTTTTTAAGTACTAGATTGATTACACCAGCTACAGCATCAGAACCGTATTGTGCTGCTGCACCGTCTCTCAAAATTTCTACTCGTTCTAAAGCACTAGAAGGTACAGACTTCATATCCACACCTACTTCACCACGACCTGGAGTAACATAACTGTACACTAATGCACTTGCATTCTTTCTTTTTCCATTGATCAATACTAAGGTACGACTAGGAAATAAACCTCTCAAACCTGCAGGACTAAAGTGTGCTGCTGCATCTGAAATCGGTTGTTCTGTAGCACTGTAAGAAGGTACTTTGAACATCAGTTGTTGATCCAATACGCCTTTACCAGACGCTTCTAAAGTACTTGCACTAATATTGTCAACAGGCACAGGTGCATCATAAGCAGTACGTGGTTTTCCACGAGATCCTAATACAGTTACAGCATCTAAACCAACTCCTTCTGAAAGGATGACGGTAAGTGGATTGCTATCAGTCACAGTGACTTCTTGTGTAGTAAAACCGGTGTAAGAAAAAACTAGTACATCGCCTTGGTTTGCAGAAAGACTAAATTTTCCGTCAATGTCTGTAATCGTGCCTGTTTCAGTTCCTTTAACCGTAGCACTTGCTCCAATTAATGGTTCGTCGTCTGTATCCATGAGGACTCCAGTAACGGTTTGAGCCATTAAGCAGGATGATAATCCTATAAATAGGATTGTAAAAAATAAGTTAAAAAGTTTCATAAAATGTTGATTTAGGCATAAAAATAATTTTGCTCGATGACGTCAATTCATCGAACTATTTTACGCCTTGTTAAAAAATAAGACAATATTTTAACTCAAATATTTAAGTGAGATCAAATATTACCAATAAAATCAATTGTTGTATTAATTAAGTTGTTTTGAAAGTCTTCAATAATGATGGCTTACAAGCAGGTAATTAAATCATTATTAAATAACTTTTATTAAAAAGATATTATAAAATCTGGTGGTGTTTTAAATGTGCACCTCTTTTGCCAAGCAATAGGAGACCTTTGGGGTTTGAGATTTGGCAACGTACTGAAAATTAATTATTTCTGTTTT
>JBNMOV010000443.1:0-4227 GCA_051275765.1 Maribacter sp.
AAGATGGTATTGTAAAAAATATCGCTACTGATATATTGGCGTATTTGGATGGGATTGATGATAAGAAATTTTAGATAAAAAGTCACCATTCATAATCTTCTAATTTCCCCAGGGCATTGATATCCGTTCCATTCAAAGCAATGAGTCTAAAGCTCACTGTTTTATCTTTAGCTACGTCTATAAATACGATATCATCTCTTTGATTGCCACCCATTCCACTAGCGATTAAGTTGATATTATTGTAATTATGATACATGAATTCGTCGCCAACAGGATTCGATCCCACATCTCCGGCAAACATATAAACTTCATTCGGCATCGCTCTAAAAAGCGGTTCTATCTCTGTCCAAAAATTGATTTTATCTGCTCTACCCTGAACAGAGTTGAGGGCAACATTTTGATAAATATCATCTGATTCCCACCATAATAATTGATGGAAAAATACAAAGACATTATTAGCATCATCCTCGTTATCTTCTAGCGTTTGGATAAGGAAATCTAATTGATCGCCAGAGATATTCCAATTATCCAAATTAGGATCAAGGACAATAAAAAGATCAGAATTCTTTTTGAAACTATAGTAAGTATCTCCATAGCGAGATTCATATAACTCTCTATCCATCACAACTTGTGAATGCCAATACACAAAGTAAAAGAGGTATTATTCTTAATATTTTTTGTAAGATCATATCACAAGATAAACATTTTTATTTCTCAATCCAATCCATCATCGCTAGCACCAAATCTTCTCGCCAAGGCAATGCTGCTACTTGAACGACAACAGGCAAACCTTCACTCTTTAACTCTATTTTACGAGCGATATTATTGGCTATTTCCAATGTTCGTTTTCGAGGGATGATGTCTTCTTTTTTTACTTTGGAAACAGGTACTACTCCCGCTGGAAAACCAGTAACATTATGCGTCAAAGTATATGTTCCAGCACTACCTAAATATTTGGAATTCCCATGTAAATAAGCAGGCATAGAATTGGCTGGACAGATGATGATGTCTATTTTTTCTTCTGCCATCATTTGTTGATAAGCATGGATATAGGCTTGGTGTTCTTTGTTTACTTTGTCGATGTCTTTTCTTTTTAATCCAAAATGCGTCCCCATTCTGCCTGCGGATTTTTGTCCTAATAAAATGAGGATTTTTCCTAAAAATTGAATAAAAAAAGCAGGTAATCTCATCAATCCTACTAATGCTTTTATTTGTGGTGCAGCCTTGTCTTTTTGTAAATTTTCTAAAAAAAATTTTGCTCCATCTATGGAGTTAATTTTGGTGTGTAAAAACTCTGCTTTTCGAGGCAAAAATGCTTGTATTTCTTTGCAATAAATACCTTGTGATTTTAATTGATCAATCGTATTTTCAATACCTTTTTTTATTGCCAAAGTTGGTTCAAACAATCCATCTGACAGATAATAACCTACCCTTATTTTTTTGACATCTATATTTTTATAGTTAGGGAAAGGCTGTGGATTTACATTAAAAGGATTAGGAATACTTCCCATGATTTCACCTGCCAAAGCTATATCTTCCACATGTTTTCCTAGTATTCCTGTAACGGAACAAATCATTTCCCATTCTACATTTTCTATCAATCTGGAAAAGTCAAAATTACGTTGCATCGTAGGTTTCAAACCTGATATCCCACAAAAAGCAGCTGGTAATCTTACACTTCCACCTAAGTCTGTTCCTAATCCTAACATCGATCCACCTGCGGATATAATTGCTCCTTCTCCCCCACTGCTGCCTCCACAACTAAATTCTGAATGCGTAGGATGATTCGTCCTTCCATACAATGGGTTATCCGCTTCTATATATGCTAAAAGTTGGGATACATTCGTCTTTCCTATAATGATCACTCCTTCATCTATCAGTGCTTGAACATAGGGATCATTTTCATTAGGAAAATCATCTTTTCTTCTTATCAATCCAAAAGAGGAAGGCGTTCCTATGAGATCTAGACATTCCTTTATTGTTACTGGCACACCATGTAATCTACCTTTTATAATTCCTTTTTCTAGTAATCGATCTGCCTCTTTCGCTTCTTTGAGTGCTTCATCAAAACGAGGATAAACGACTGCATTCAGTTTAGGATTAACTTCTTTTATTCTATCTATAAATGCTTGGACAACTTGGAAACTGCTATATGCTCCTGCTTGGATGCAGCGAGCAGTTTTTGCTAACGATTGGCTATGTATTTTTTGTATTTCCATTAAGATAGATATCGAGATTCTAAAATTTTAAGGTCTAGTCAATTACTCAAAACAACAATAGCCATCCTGCTAGAGAATGGCTATTGTTTATATCAAAATTTATTAAGCTTTAACTTCAAAAATTGATTCTTAATTCAAACTGTAAGAGGTCAAATCAGTAGAACCTGTAAGACCATCAGAAGTCTGGTAACGAATAACACCTACACCTTCAGCATAGTAGATATCTGTACCAATCAATCCTGTCAACAAGTCAAATTCTTGGCGAATCTGAATAACATCTTCAAAGGTTCTTGTACCTACCTCTAAAGTCATCCCTCTTCCCATTACGGTGAAAGTATATGGTACAGATGGCAATTCAATTGTCTGAGGTCCTAAAAGTGGAAGGGTATAAGTATAGCGATATGCTAATTCTCCAGACCATGTAGTACCTATAGCTGCATCATCTTTCAATATAATATATTCTATTGGATCAGCTACTCCATCTGTTATTCCAGGAATATTAAACACTTGTAATTCAGCTCTGACAGAATAATCTCCATCATCTTTCTTTACGTAGATTTTATCTACTGTCAAGCCTTCTGCGATGCTTACTGAAACTCCAGATATTGGTCCAAAGTTAGTTACTTCATAGAATTCGCCTGATTTCTCTACTACTTCTACTATAGAATTATCAGAATAATTCCAAGTATTGCCCGTTTCTCTAGGAAAGTAATTATCATCTAGAACAGGATCTCCACCTCCATCTCCATTTCCATTTCCATCTCCATTTCCATCTCCAGTTGTATCATCATCCTTACATGAACTTACTGCCAACGCCAACATTATCATGATGAATAGCGTAAATTGAATTGTATTTCTTTTCATTATTAATTAAATGGTTTGTTTATAATATCTTAAAGATAAGGTAGATATGTTTAAAAGTTGTTTAAAAACTACTTCTTTAGCTACAAAGTTGCCTTTTGAAAGAATATTTCGTTCCAAAAATACTCACTACGCTACGGCCTAGCTCCACTTTTTGTGCCTCATCTTCTTTCAAAATTCAACTTTCCACTACAAACAGCAATTTCTAAACAACTTTTTATAAAAAAAAGGACAGGTTAAAATTATGATGAGGTGTTTGAAGGAAGCCGTTTTGGCGGAAATGGTTGGCTGATTACTTGAGTTGAGATCAATCTATTATTTTTTCTCCTTTTATTCATCCACCCAATCTTCCTTAGGCACTGCTCCAAATTTTTCAATAAGGATATTATCATAATGATCTGCCATTTTGAAGAGGTTAAAAAATAGATCTCTTCCTGTTTGCTCATTTAAATATCTATCATAAATGAATAATGACAACACAATATCCTTGCTATTTTCTGGAACAGAAAAACAAAGTCCTTCTAAGTCATTATTTTCCTTGAGTAAAAAATGATAGATAGGCGAAATATCCTGTTTTGGTAGGTAACAAAGATAGGCATCACCAAATATCATCCCTGATTTTTCATTATAATATAACTTGATTCTCGCAGAACCTTCCTTGATGATCCAGTGTGCAGGACCCATGCGACAGAGCTTGACATCATGTCCTAATATAGTGATAAAACTTTCTACAGTCTGAGATATACCAGATGGTTCGTAATCATCTATATTGACAGGAAGTATGACCTTACTACCACAATGAGGGCAATAATCCTTTTTTACATTACTTTCAAAAACGATATTAGAACAAGTCATGCAACGTGCTGCCGTTTCATTTTCTTTCGTTCTAAATTCTTCTATCGAGGTTTTTAAATGATGAATAGGTAAGGAAAAACCTACACTCTGTCCATCCTTTACGATAAAATTATTGATACCTATTACTTTACCTGCTTCATTGATCAATGGTCCGCCACTATTCCCCGGATTGAGTGCTGCATCATGTTGGATATAACCAATATTCTGCTCTACATGATTTGTATTAGAAATAATGCCTTGAGTAGCTGTATATTCATAGCCAAACGGATGTCCTACTGCGACGACTAACTCC
>JBNMOV010000444.1:0-4224 GCA_051275765.1 Maribacter sp.
CCATCATCCGTCCTTCTATCAATGCTTTAGCAAAGACCTACGATTTGGCGATAGCTGTCCCAGAGTTAGCTTCCGTCATTTCGCCTTTTACCGGCGAAAGAATAAGTCGTTTCCTACACGTTTGTACCAGTGCCAATGAACTCGTCATGCAAAATAAAATGCAGCGTAAACTAGGACAACTTACAGGTACTTGCTTCCAAAGATGCGTAGGAATGGATGCTTTCAATGCCTTGTATTCTGTGACCTTTGAAATGGATGAGAAATACGGAACAGATTATCATCATCGCATGAAATCCTTCCTCACTACTATGCACCAATACAACTACGTAGTAGGTGGAGCGATGACAGATGTTAAAGGCGATAGAAGCCTGGCACCACATCAGCAGGAAGACAAGGATATGTTTGTGCGAATCACTAAGCGAAGCAAAGAAGGCGTATGGATTACCGGAGCAAAAGCACATCAGACGGGCTGTGTGAATTCACATTGGATGGTGGTGATGCCTACGATGAGATTAGGCGAAAAAGATGCTGAATTTGCAATAGTTGGAGCAGTGCCAGTAACAGCAGAAGGAATTACCTATATTTATGGTCGCCAATCCTGTGATTCCAGAGCGATGGAAGGCGGAAGCATCGATGTAGGGAATGCCCAATATGGAGGGCAGGAAGCTATGGTCATTTTTGAAAATGTCTTTATTCCTAATGAGTATATCTTCATGGATGGAGAATACGATTTTGCAGCGATGCTGGTAGAGCGATTTACAGCATATCATCGCAGAAGTTATGTTTGTAAAACAGGATTGGGAGATGTACTGATAGGAGCAGCAGCATCTATTGCAGAAATGAATGGCATCACCAAAGCATCCCACATCAAGGATAAGCTGGTAGAAATGACACACCAGAATGAAACCATCTATGGAATAGGAATAGCAGCCTCATACCAAGGCTATCCTACCAAAGCAGGAAACTATATCTGTGATGGAATGCTCGCTAATGTTTGCAAACATCATGTAACCAAAATGCCTTTTGAACTGAGTAGATTGGCACAGGATATAGCAGGCGGTTTAGTGTCTACACTTCCATCCGAAAAGGATTTAAATCATCCAGAAATAGGAAAATTATTACGAAAATATCTAAGGGGAAAAGCAGATGTCAAGACAGAAGACAGAATGCGAATCCTTAGATTGATAGAAAACCTAACGATGGGGCGTAATGCTGTAGGATACCTTACAGAAAGTATGCACGGAGCAGGTTCTCCCCAAGCACAACGTATTCAAATTGGTAAAATGATGCAATTGGAATACAAAAAAAGATTAGCATCCATTTTATCTGGGATAGAATTAGAAGAAAAAAAGGACGTATTAGTTGATGAACTATCAGGCTATTTTGAAAAGGTTTTCAAAATAGTATAATATAAATCGAGATTAAAAAATTGATAATAATTATGAGTGGAGTAAGTACAGATCTAGATGTTTTTAGAAAAGAAACCAGCACTTGGCTAGAAGAAAACTGTCCAATGAGTATGAGGGAGCCTATCAAGGAGAGTTTTGATATGTATTGGGGAGGTAGGAATGCTAAGTTTGCCAGCGAAGACCAAAAAAAATGGTTTGAAAGGGTATATGAAAAAGGTTGGATAGTTCCTAATTGGCCATCAGAGTATGGAGGAGGAGGATTATCTAATGAAGAAAACAAAATCCTACTAGAAGAAATGGCTGCTTTAGGATGCAGAAAACCATTATTCAGTTTTGGAATTTCTATGCTAGGTCCTGCATTATTGAAATTTGCTACAGAGGAACAAAAGCATCATTATCTTTCTCAAATCCTAAAAGGAGAAGTTTGGTGGTGTCAAGGATATAGTGAACCAGGAGCAGGAAGTGATTTGGCTAATGTACAGACGAAAGCGGTGGACATGGGCGATCATTATCTAGTCAGTGGCTCTAAGGTATGGACATCTTATGCCAATTATGCAGATTGGATTTTTTGCTTAGTACGTACAGATTCTGAAGCGTCTAAACACAGAGGAATTAGCTTTCTTCTAATAGATATGGCAACAGAAGGAGTGAGCACAAGTCCTATTAAACTCATTAGTGGTAATTCTCCTTTTTGTGAAACCTTCTTCGACAATGTAAAAGTTCCAAAAGGAAATATTATAGGAGAATTAGGGAATGGTTGGACGATAGCTAAATATCTATTAACTCATGAACGCCAAATGATTGGCGGAGTAGGGGATACCGGTTCAAAATTAGTATTGTCCGATATTGCTAAAAAGCAGGTAGGAATGAATGAAGATAAATTATCTGATTCCATTCTTAGAGCTAAGATTGCTCGAATGGAAATGACAGAAGATGCATTTGATTATACGATAGCACGAGTGATAGACGAAGCAAAAGCTGGAAATAATTCTGGTGCGACATCTTCTTTATTCAAGTATTATGGTACTGAATTGAATATGGCTCGTTATGAGTTATTGATGGAATTGAATGGATTTGACGGATTAGAATGGGAAGGCGAAAACTCAGAAGAAGGAGAATTAGCCAAATTATTCTGTAGAACCAAAGGAAACTCCATCGAAGGAGGAACATCAGAAGTTCAGTTAAACATCATTGCTAAAAGAATCTTAGGATTACCTACAAAATAGAACAGTATGCCACTTATATTAAACGAAGAAGAAGTATTATTAAAATCCTCTGCCAAAGAATTATTCAAGCAAAGAGGAACGATAGAAAAGAACTTACGCCACCTTAGAGATATCAAGGATGAAACAGGTTTTGATATCATGTTATGGGAAGAAATCGCTTCCTTTGGTTGGACAGCATTAATCGTTCCTGAAAAATATTTTGGATTAGATTTCGGATATGTAGGATTAGGTCAGGTTTTGGAAGAATCTGGAAGAACTTTAACGCCTACACCTTTAATTTCTACAGTTCTTTTAAGTACGACAGCTATTAATTTAGCTGGAAATGATGCTCAAAAAGAAGCACTTTTAACGCAAATTTCTGAAGGAAAATTAGTCGTCGCTTTTGCTCATGAAGAAGGAAGGCACCATCATCCAGAATTGATAAATACCACCATTCAAAAATCAGGAAAGAAGCTAGTACTCAATGGCAAAAAAACGCTTGTACTAGATGGACATGTAGCTGATAAATTGGTCGTAGTAGCTAGAGCTGAAGATGGTCAAGTTCAATTTGTCATAGTAGATGGAAACCAAACTGGAATTACTAGAGAAAGAACTATCATGATGGATAGTAGAAATGCAGCTAAGATTACTTTCAAAAATGTTGAGATAACAGATGATAATATTTTATCTGGTGCAGATGCTGTTTATCATCAAGTTTTGGATATAGGTAGAATAGGAATTGCAGCTGAAATGCTTGGAGGTATTCAAGAGGTATTCGAAAAAACGATGGATTATATTAAAACTAGGGAGCAATTCGGCGTTAGAATCGGAACATTCCAAGCATTACAACATCGTGCAGCAAAAATGTTTTGTGAAATAGAAATCTGTAAATCCGTTATTCTAAAAGCATTGAAAGCCATAGATGAAAAGGATGAGAACCTTGCATTAATCGCTAGTTTGGCTAAATCCAAATTAGGAGAAACCTACAAAGTAGTGAGTAATGAAGGCATCCAGATGTTTGGAGGAATAGGCGTAACAGATGATGAGGAAGTAGGCTTTTTTATGAAAAGAGCCAGAGTCGCACAGCAAACACTAGGAGATTATAACTTTCATATTGATAGATATGCCAGTTTGAAAGGGTATTAGATTCTTTCAAAAAAATAAATCTGAAGTTGTTTTTTAGGTTTGTGCATTAAATAGTTATAATAATTTATTTATGATTAATTAAAAAGAAGAGGACGACCTTATGGGATTTAGTCAAAAAAGTGCTTAAAATCCGTTTAAAACCGCATACTGTATGAGTATACAGTGACAGTTATAAAAGAAATGCTGCTAAACGTAAGAAATACTGCTAAATCGAGTTTATGCAGTTTAGGATTTTAAGTATTTTTTTGGCGTTAAGAATCCCATCGGGTCTAGATTTTTTTGCTACTTTTTTAGCGATGGAAAAAAGTAGAAGAAATATAAAATTACTAAAGCCAAAATGCTTCATAGCGTTTATGTTTCACTAAGCATTTAATGCACGAATCTATAAAACAAAAAAAGGCCAGTTCCGAAGAACTGACCTCTAATCTTAAGGGCGAAAGGAAAAGGTAACCCCCCAATTGACC
>JBNMOV010000445.1:0-4213 GCA_051275765.1 Maribacter sp.
TACACTTTTTCTTTTTGCATTATTCAAAATAATTACAGGTATGCTTCAGTATGTATTTTAAGGGATATGCCATAATTTTTTTCCGGAAAAAAAGGCTCATTTTGAAAAATGGGCTTTTGATGGAAATTCAACTTATAGGAAATTTAAATGGCAATTCGATACAAAAATACAATTACCTGACTGTCAGTAAGTTGAATTATATTCTATTTTCTAAATAAATGAAGAGATAAGTGCAAATTATTTATGTATGGTTTTAAAATTAAATAATTAAACAAATGCTACGAATTACTATAATCCTGATTTTAATACTTAATGGTATCTTTTTAAACGCTCAAAACATTAGTATAGATTCTGTCAAAGAAGATATTAATGAATTTGTAAAATTGCTTGAAGTTCAGTCTTCTTATTTCCAAATTAGTAATATCAATTTGGATTCTATGCTCGCTCAAAAATTAATAGAATTGAGCAAAAAGGATTCTATACCAATAATAGAATTGGGTTTTTTCCTAGAAGAGATCATGTCAAATATAAAAGACAGTCATGCTAGCATTGGTGTTCCTACAAATGATGATGATGCTTTTCAAAACGATAAAAGATTTCCCTTTCCTACAGTTCCATTTAATAATAAAGTACTTGCACTTAATAAAACTAAAGAGCGAGGAGTATTTGAATATTACAACTCGAATTATCCATATATAAAATCAATTAATGAGAAGGATATCAATTCATTTTTAGAATATTATTCGTACAATAATAATATTTATCCTCAGCCTGCAAAATTCACTAGAAGTTTAAAGGAGATGAGGGGAATTGGAGATTTGTACACAAGAAAATCAGAAATACTTCCTGATCCAATGCACATCGTCCCAAGCAATGGAAAAAAAGATACAACAATCATTGTAAGTACTCATCCAAGAAATAGTACTTGGAGGTATCCAGGTTATTGAATTCGTTTCACTAAGACGATTAATGAAGGACAAACGCCCTTTTGACTATGAAGATTTAATTGATACCATAGATGAAGATGTAGCCTATTTTATGATTCCAAAAATGATTGGTTATGATGATTATCCTGACTTTGAAATATTCTTCGAGACTTATCTACGATCGTTAAAAATTAATAAACCTCATGGTTTAATAATAGATATACGAGGAAATTCAGGAGGTACTAGAGATTTGATTCAGACACTTTCGAAATATATTGTAAATCAAAATCAATCTCCTTGGGTAGCTAATATGGCATTTGTTCGTAGCGATCAATATCTAGATGAGGATATTAGTTCTATGGATTCAAAAAATCTATTTACTTATCATTCTACAGCATTCGATGATAGCCAAAGAGAAGCAATAGATCAATTTAAAAAAGAAGTCAATTTAAAATTTCAGTTTGATCGAAATAAATTTAGCCAACCATATTTTATGGTACTAAACTATCATGGCAGTTTGTATTTAGATTTGCCAATTTACATTCTTTGTGATGAAGGAAGTTTTAGTGCAGCATCAATTATAGCATCAGTTTTTAAAGGACTAAACAATGTTCAAGTATGTGGAACAACCACTAATGGTTCTAGTGGTCGTTCAGGTCGTTTTTCTTTGCCTAATTTTAAAATTCAACTAAAGCTTTCGACCATGCTATCTTTTCAAAAAAATGGATTACCTCTTGATGGCTATGGAACGATACCTGATATTGTTATACCAAGAGATGAACAGCAAATATTGGGGAAACAAGATTCGCAACTGAAAACGTTGATAGAAATTATTAAGACTAGGCATAATAAACAATAAGCAGAATGAGGCTGGAGTATAATTTTCATCTAGTTTAAAAATGATGAAATTTGGTATCAAATAAATAAGACAGAACTTTTAGTCGAAACTAAAAATCCTGTATTCACAAAACTGATGAAAAAAGATTCATTTGGTTTTTATCAGTTTCAATGTTTTTCCAGAAGCTTTACTTTTTACTACAGTAGGAATTATTAATAAAACGGCTAAGACAAGCTCTTATTTAAGCATAATCTTTTTAGCATAAACATTTCCTTTTGCATCAATTCCTGCCACAGTAACGAATGGATATTTTCCAGAATCGAGACCTCCTATGGTTGTTCCTATTTCTTCATCGTCAATGGTATATTCATCAATACCCCAATATCCTTCTTTCGTATAAAGAGCTTCAAAGATTGTGAAGTCTGGAGTATCAGTCTCAAGGGCACCATCTTCTCGCATGACAACGGTTATTGTACTTTTTTCAGGCATCGCTCCATTGGTTAATGAAAATATTCCTGAATCAACATCACCGTTTTCGTTGATTGCAAAAACAGTTATGTAATCATGTTTACCTTTTAGATCAGCAACAGGGATACCAGCTGAAGATGGTTGTTCACTATATTCACTATAATCTTTTATTTCTCGGAAACCTTCTTTCGTATAGTATGCTACGTATCGGAGCTTAGCATCGGATTTAATGAAAATAATATCTTCATTCATATTTATGCTTACTTGTCCGTAACTAGATTGAGGAATCAGAAGAGCCAATAAAATGACTACTATTCCTATAATTTGAAATACATTTTTCATGTGATGATTTTTAAATTCTTTATTAGAAAATAGGAAGTGGTTCTTTGCTGAAAATAGAATGAGCTTATGCAAAGAACCACTTCTGATATACAGTAGTAATACTTAAAAAGATCGAACAGCACGAACAAGAGCATCGGCATCCTTCTCATCAACACCCTGTGAACCATATTCGTCGAATAATTGTCCCCATGCAGTGTCCTTGTCATCTTCGGTGGAACTCCAGTAGCCATTTTCATCTTCTTCGTCAGAGAAATTACCTAAATCGTTATCATAGAGATTTTTATACATCAGATGCAATTCATCCCTAGTAGCTAAGTGCCAACCACTACCTAATTCTTTACAGGCTGTCATCGCGTCTTGCCACTCCATCGTGTCTTCTAAATCTTCCTCTTGACAAATTAAGCCATGCTGACCAGATTTATCTACTTGAAATACGATACCACCTTTATGGATATCACCGATTTTTACTTGTCCGTAACTAGACTGAGGAATCAGAAGTGCCAAAAAAATAGCTACTATTCCTGTAATTTGAAATACATTTTTCATGCGATTATTTTTTAAAATTGAGAGATTAATGATAGATAATAGAAGGTAGTTCTTTGCTAAAAATCAAATGAACTTATGCAAAGAACCACTTCTGATGTATTGTAATAGTTAAAAAGATCGAACAGCACGGACATGCTCATTGTAGCCTACTTTACCGCCAAAATTCGGTTCACCATCTTCGAAGTGCTGATCCCAAACATCCTCATCGTCATCCTCGTCAGTACTACTCCAGTATTCCTCATCAGCAAAGCTACCACGTCTTTTTTTGTGAAGATTTAAGTACATTGAATTTAGTTCCTTTTTAGTGGGCAAACGCCAACCATTACCTAGTTTTTTGCAGGCTGTAACAGCATCAGCCCAATCCATTTTTCCTAAATCTTTCGTTTGACAGATTAAGCCAGAGGTGCCAGCACTATTCACTTGAAACACGATACCACCTTTATGGATATCACCGATTTTTACTTGTCCGTAACTAAATTGAGGAATCAGAAGTGCCAAAAAAATGGCTACGATTCCTGTAATTTGAAATACATTTTTCATGTGGTAATTTTTTAAATAACTTAAAAAGAAGCAGGGCATCCAACCAAAGCTAAAAGCCCTGCTTATGATCTATAGGGAGTTTACATATCTTATTGAGTGAATTCAAATTCTCTCCATTCGCTTGTCTTACCTTCATTGCCATTTTTGTCCACAGCTGTTATTCTCCATCGTCCAGCTTGAGCACCTACCCAACCAAAAGTGTAAAAAGTATCTGTTGTGGTTTCTAATCTAAATGGTTCATTAGATGTATCTGTATGCCATGTATTATTAGAAAAATGACAATCTAATTCTACAATGTATTTCGCTGCACCAGTTACAGCTCCCCAAACGAGCGTAGTTTCTCGTGGATAATGTGTAAATGTTTTTTTGTCAGCAGGGGAATTAAGTCTTGGTGCAGCAAGTGCTGGTTTAGCAGAACTAACTACTTCTACTAGTACTGAAGCGGTAACATGAGGAGCATCTCGAAGCGACATTTTGAGGTAAGCTTTTCCAACGCCATTTTCAGTAGAAGTTAATTGAGCTGCATATTCTCCAAGTCTTGGATTATTGGAAT
>JBNMOV010000446.1:0-4207 GCA_051275765.1 Maribacter sp.
GCACAGGAAGGGGGCCTTTTTTATGACAAAAATGTACTATTATTTTACATAAATAATAATTAACTTTACAAAGTAAAACCAATTTTATAAAATTAAATTATCTTTCGTTATGACTACTATGCCCATCATCCAAAAGGATATAGAGAAGGATTTGAAAAAATTCCTAAAGAAATTTCCAGAATATAAAACGACTGCGATCCTAGACGAACTTCGCAAGAAAGAATATTCTAGATTGGATGAAGAAGGGCATATTTATCTAGATTATACTGGTGGTAATTTATACGCCATGAGCCAAATCAAAAAGCATCATGAACTACTGCGTCAGCATGTATTTGGTAATCCGCATTCTAGTAATCCCACATCGAATGCAGCCACTCAATTAGAAAAAGCAACTCGCCATACTGTTCTAGATTTTTTCAATGCTTCAGATGATTATTACTGTGTATTCACAGCCAATGCTTCTGCTGGATTAAAGATAGTAGGAGAGTGCTATCCTTTTGATAAAGATGGCCATTTTCTTCTTTCTTTCGATAATCATAATTCTGTGAATGGTATACGTGAATTTGCCAAAAATAGAGGCAGTTCTTATCAGTACGCTCCTTTAGATATTACCAATTTAAGGATGAGTGAAAGCAAACTAGAAGAATGCTTAAATGAGCATGATGATAAAAAAAACAAACTCTTCGCTTTCCCAGCACAGTCCAATGTTTCTGGTGTAAAACATCCATTAAAATGGATAAAGACTGCACAAGAAAAAGGATGGGATGTACTTTTGGATGCAGCAGCATTCGTGCCAAGTAGTCCTTTAGATTTGAAGGAATATAAACCTGATTTTGTAACAGTATCTTTTTATAAAATCTTTGGTTATCCTACAGGAATTGGAGCATTATTAATCAAGAAATCATCCTTCGATAAACTGAATAAACCTTGGTTTGCAGGAGGAACAGTAACCTTTGCAGCAGTGAATGAAAGTTTCCATTCATTGAAAAATAACTACGAAAGATTCGAAGATGGAACAATCAATTATTTAGGTATTCCTGCTGTGAAAATAGGTTTGGAATATATCAATGAAATAGGAATTGATACCATAAATACGAGAGTACATTGTTTGACAGGTTGGCTATTAGATAGCTTGCAAGGACTCCAACACGATAATGGAAATGAAGTAGTTAATATTATAGGTCCCAAGGATTTAGAATCTAGAGGAGGTACGATTATCCTTAATTTCTGCGATAAAAATGGCAAAGCATTCCCTTGGGATTTTGTAGAATATCAAGCCAATCAACTCAAGATTTCCTTGCGTACTGGTTGCTTTTGTAATCCAGGAATAGATGAGATACATAGCTGTGTTACCGCAGGAGAAACAGCAGAGTATTTTGATAATTTCGGAACAGGCAGTTTCAAGGAAATCGTAGCATTCATGGGAAAACTGAGAGGAGCTGTCAGGATCTCTGTAGGTATCGCTTCCAATTTCAATGATGTGACTGCATTTTTAGCCTTTGCAGAAGGATTTCAAAACCAATTAGCCTGTGATATTGAATTTGGTAGTCATTTTGGAAAGTAGGACTTAATCCCTTATATTTATTGATCGAATAATTGTTTTCTCTTTGTTATCATATGATAACAAAGAGAAAATCTATACACCCTATTATTTTTAAAAAATATAACATGAAAAAAACAATACTCACCGGAGTAGTAATCTGCTCGTTAATACTATGCAGCTTCGCACAGCAAACACCAGAAGTTATCTCCCTCTCATTTGGTTTATACACACCAGAAACATTGGTGCAAAATACTATACAGGGAGAAAGTGTAACCATTACGAGTGTAACTTACACAGGAGATGATCAGTCATTAGGTCACTTTAATTATTTTAATGATATAGGTATTAATGAAGGGATTATTTTATCTACAGGTAGTGTGACAGATGCGGCAGGAATTAACTGTTCAGATTCAGGACCTTGCTCAAATACAGGGAATAATGGTACCGCTAGTGAAAACACCAGTGGAGTTTCAGATGCAGATTTATCTATATTGACCAACATAGGAGGAACTAATTTTAATATTAATGATGCAGCTATCTTAGAAATACAATTTATTCCTCAAGGGGATTCCATATCCTTGAATTATGTTTTTGCATCAGAAGAATATCAGAATTTTACTTGTGCCACTTTCAATGATGTGATTATTCCTTAGTGGACCAGGTATTTCTGGAACATTTAGTAATAATGCAGAAAATATTGCAGTTATTCCAGATACGAATATTCCTGTAAGTATTAATTCTGTTAATGGAGGAGTGGCAACAGGAGGAGGTCCTGCTAGTAATTGTGCATCCTTAGCTTATAGTCAATATTTTATAAACAACATATCCGCAGGTTTTAATGTTGAATATAATGGTTTCACTACACCATTCTCAACAGGAATATCAGTTGTCCCAGGAGAAACCTATACTTTGAAAATAGCGATAGGAGATGCTGGAGATGGCTCATTAGATTCTGCTTTATTTCTAGGTTTAGAAAGCTTTGATAGCAATGTCATTAGTACGAATTTTTCCTATTCCAATCCCTTTGGATATATAGCAGAAGGCTGTGGTTCTATGGATATTGTTTTATCCATAGACGAGGCATTAGATGGTGGTTTGACTGTACCTTATACCATAATAGGAGATGCTACATTAGGAACAGATTTTACGATGACTCCGAATATTATCAATTTCCCAGCAGGAACTACTTCTACTGTAATTTCTATCAATGCTTTAGAAGATGCAGAAATAGAAGGAATAGAAACATTTGATATCGCTATGCAAATAGAAGGAGAGATATCAAATATTCCCGTATCCATATCAGATCTTTTTATAGATGAATATAGTTATGAGGGTCAGGTATTGGGTTGTGCCAGTAATACTGCTGTATTAAATTTGGCTACTACACCAGACTTAGCAGACATAACGGATACCTTTACAAATGATTCTACTTTTGTTGTAGCACCAAACTTGATTTACTATATAGACATAAACGTGGCAGGAGTTGCTGAACCTACTGTAACTAGTAATATGTCAGTTTCTGCCTGTATAAATATTATAAATTCTATATTCTCTTATGAAATAGCCGTTTGGTTAGTATCTCCAGATGGTAAAATTATTACTTTGACATCGTTCAATGCTCCAGTATTTATTCCGAACGGAGGGTATTATAATACTTGTTTTAACTCTGCTGCTACCCAAAGTATAACAGAAGGAACTGTGCCATTCACAGGAAATTGGCGACCAGAAGGCGATTTTTCTAAACTGGAAGGTTCTCCCACCAACGGCACATGGAGATTAGCGATTACGGATGCAGCCCCAGGTTTTGCACCTACCTTTGATGATTGGTCCATTACATTTGACGATAATTATTATGGAGCGGAATACGCTTGGTCTCCACAGACAGATTTGGATTGTGCTACTTGTGCAGAACCTGTTGCTTCTATCACTTCAGACATGACTTATTATGTTACCATTACAGATAGTCGTGGCTGCATAAAAGAAGATAGTGTAGTTGTCAATGCAGTGGGGCAATTAGATTCTGTAGTAATAGATTCTGCCCATGTAATAAGTGAAAATGGCAGCATAGAACTATTCTTAAGTGGTCCTATTGGTAGTATAGAATGGAATACAGGACAAAATACTGCTGTTATTGATAATTTATCTGCGGGTACATACAGCGTAATTATTAATAATGGATGTGGGCAAGAGACTACTGCTACATATGTTATTGAGGCAGGTTTGGGTTTTTGCCCAATACCTACTGGACAAACAGCAACAATGACAAGTACTACTGCTGTAACATTTGATTGGGATAATGTACTAGGTGCTACTTTCTATCAAGTAAGATATAGAATCAAAGGAACAACTGACTGGTCAGTTGCTGGTTCTGGTTCTTCAGTACGTAACGTAACTGGTCTTCAGACCAAGAAAAACTATCAGTATAAAATACGTGCACAGTGTCCAGATGGTTCTTGGTCAGAAAATTCTGATATTGGAATATTCTATACAAGTATGTGTGATGTGCCTACAGGTGTGGAAGTTACATTCTCTGATGCTAATAGAATGAGAATAAGATGGGACAATAATCTGAATGAAATCAAAGCTAAGGTAAGATATCGTGAAGTAGGAACATCTACTTGGTACACACAAAATAGTGTGGATGGTAATAACTACATTTGGATT
>JBNMOV010000447.1:0-4202 GCA_051275765.1 Maribacter sp.
TAAACGCTGAAAGGCGGAACTTCAACATTTAATTTTTGGTATTTGTATAATTGTTTTTTGTTTTATATCTTTAAAAAGATAGTTAGAATGAACAAAGCAACATCGTTCAAAAACACGGGGAACTTTTGATTTTAAATTTTGAGCATCCTATATAATACTACAGCTCCTCTATCCACTTCAACACCTCCAATATCACATCCTCATTCACCGTTTCTTCTATTTTCCCATATTCAGATACGTCGCCTGTTTCTGCTGTTTGGAAAAGATGATTTAGTCCTTTGTGAGAGGATATTTTATAATTTTCATTCTTACCTTTTTTCAAGGCATTTTCTATAGCTGCTAGATTTTCATCATTACTTACTTGAAGATCCAATGTTCTATTAATAGCGAGTACAGGACATTTTATCGAAGCGATATTTTCCATAGGATCGTATGAAATGAAATATCTGAACCAAGGAGATAGATATTGTTGCAATTCAGATTCGACTACCTCACTATCAGGTTTACCTCCTTTGAGCATTGGATTATGATCTGCTACATTATTCTTTACAATTTCTGCTAATCCATTTTTAAAATCAGCTTCATCCAATTCCTTATTTTGCTTAATGAAATCAAATACCCTTTTACCACATTCTTGATCGTAAGTGACCATCTTTTCTGGTAATTTAACAGCTTCCGCGATATATTTTTTCTGTTTCAATAATAATTTATCATTAGAAACACTAGGCCCTGCGAGTAATATGACAAAATCTACTTTTTCATTTCTAGCAGCTACCATAGGAGCGATCATTCCGCCTTCACTATGTCCCATTAGTCCAATTTCGACACCTTTTAGATCTTCTCTAGATTTCAAATATTCTAATGCTGCTTCTACATCCGTAGAAAAATCTGCTGAAGTAGCTATCTGAAAATCTCCAGTGGATTCAGCTGTTCCTCTATCATCATATCTCAATACGCCTATGCCATTCGCTCCCTGATCTGGACTATCCAAGGTTGCAGAATAATTTTCTCCATCCTTATTCACATGAAGAATAATGCGAATCTGTGCTTTTCCAGCATCTAGTAATCCATACCGCCTGTAATATCTTGAGCATGAGAAACAAACATGGTGCATGTACAAACAATACTTAAGAGCATCTTTTTCATAAGAAAGGTATTTTATTTAAAGATAAACAATAGACTTTATTACGAATAGTTTTTTTTATAAGAGACAAATTAGAGATTTTGGAAATAAACAAGGCATTTTTCGAAAATCGTAGCCTTAGTTACGGTTGAGGGAAATAACGCAGTAGATTTTTAAAAGGTCGATTTGGCTATAATCAATTATTCGTAATAAAGTCTAATGCTTTAGGCTTTCGTCAATCTACATAGACCAAACAATACTATTGTTGGATTAGTGGTTCATCAATCATACTTTAAAATAGGTTATATTTTTTTAAATATGTTGTCCATTCAAATAATTACTCTACTCCAATATTGCTTTAGAGACAAGAAATCATCGTTCACTATAGCAATTCCATGAGTCATGACTCATGGAAAGTAAACAATGGTATTATATTAGCAACTCTAATTTTGAGTAAGGAACTTATCAAACTTTTCGAGAATAATTGATTTTGTAAACTAACGAATCAAGTAGCATTTGTTAAACTTAAATATTTGATTTATTGAAATACAACAAAATGATTAGATGTTAGTTAGAGTAAATATCTATATCTTCCAAGAAGTACGCTATTACTTAAAGTTGAAATACTTAAATTCAGTCAACTATCCAATATAAATACGAAATGAAACTGCTCTTCTATTTAGTATTTTCTTTTCTACTAGTCCCATTTATTACCCATAGTCAGAATATTGATAGTTTGTATATCACATGGGATGAACAGCATCTGCAACCAGCCGATCAATTAGATAGTTTAATTTCTTTTGGAAATAAAATTATATTTATACTGAGAATTAATTGGTTTTCGGATTGTTAAAATTCATAGCTTTTGAAAATCAAGCAATTGCTACTAACGTTGCTCTGTAAAGCGAATACCGCTAGGTATAGCAATCCTGCTAAGACAAGAATTCATGGTCTTTCCGCCATTAAGTTTGCTCAAAAAATTAGTGACCTGAAGCGTCAACATCGTTCAGAGTCATTAGTTGGTTCAAGTTTCTACATAGAAAGTAATTGATTCTGCATTGATTACCAATGATATTCGACATCTATCTATCGCTTATAGTAATCTTGGAAATGCATACGTGGCAACTGGAGATTTCAATACTGCCATAAAATGGTGTTCAAAGGGAATTAAATCTGCTCAAAAAATCAATAGATTATCTACCTATTCATCGGAGTGTAGCTGTTTAGCCGATGCGTATGAAGGTACTGGCAACTTAAAAAAATCCTACTCCTATTACGAGTAGTTTCACATATCTGAGGACTCGTTGAGCAGTAATCCCTTTTCATTGAATTCTAATTTATTCTTGGATATTCCCTCTATAAAATCATCTTCTATTATAATAGGATTCCCTTCTGTGGTAAAGTATTTTTCATACTTTCTAGTTATTTATACAGGAGGATATTTCTATTCATCGAATTCTTTTATAAAAGAAAACAAGTAGCCCTACAGAAAGGAGTAAAAAAGTAGAAAGGATTCCCATAGAATAGATGATGTTATTTCCTGTTTGGAAAAATGGTAAAGCAAAAATACTTACAAAGGTTATTCTAAAAATGATGTTCGTAATAAAGAAAATACTACCTGCTCGTCCATAATATTGGTTAGGTATTCTTCTGAATAAATAAGTAACTCTTTGGATTCTCGTGCCAGCATTAGTGATACCTAGAATAAAAATCATGAGGAAAAATAAGGGAATATTATTGCTCAAATTCAGCACTAAAAATAAGATAGCTGTAACGAATGTCATGATGATAATAGACAGCGTAATGGATACATATTTCTCATTAAAAATATAACGAATAGCTGCTCCAGAAAATATGGCTCCCAAAGCATAGCAAATTTCTGAGGATGCGAATATATCGCCACCTTCTTGCAAGTGTTTCTCTACATAGATAGGATTGGAATAAAAAATAACGACCAATACACACATAAAAATAGAATAGGATGCTACGCCAAAAATAAAAATGGACTTATTTTCTATTAAAAAATAATAACCTACTTTCATGCGTTGCCATACGTTACCAGTTTCTATTCTTCTAGGAACTAATGCTCTATACTTTATCATATAAATGATAGAAAAACCTACAAAGTAAGTAAGTCCATCCACGAGGAAAATATGGTGAATATCCCAAGCCTCAATATCTCCTCCCAAAGGAATATCAAAACCAAAGAGTGATAATATTCCGTTTTCTGTGCCTTCTAGTAATAATGCAGCTCCTGCACCTGCCAATACAGACGCCAGTTGTCCTTGTATTTCTAAATAGGAAGTGATTTTTCCGTAGAACCTTTTTTCTGTAATTTCTTGTGCGAAGGCGTATAAATTGGGATAGTGAAGATTGTAATTCATGAAAGTCATTAGATAAACAAAACCTACCATGAGCCAAGGAACACCATCATTCTGAAAACCATAGAAGGAAACGGAAAGGAGAATAATTCCTAATACAATATTAAGAACAAGAAATATTTTTCGTCGATCATATTTATCTACCAACGTTCCAGAGAATGGCCCCCATATCAAAGAAACTGCTGTAATTCCAGCATATAGATAACCAAACAATACCATGTCTCCTTGCTGCGTGAAATACCAAGGTATAGCTATCATGCTAATGCCTTGTGCTATTCCAGAAATGAAATTGGCTAAGAAAAGCAATAAAGTGGCATTTTTATTTTCCCATCTTTTTCCTGTTTCCTGATGAGCATCAAGATTTCCTTGCATAATCTTTTATATGAATAATACCAATTTGAATTATATGCAACATTATAAATTCAATTTGGTATAGCTTCTGTGTTTAAATTATCTGAAAACAACTTCATTACTAAGAATACGAATTAGTAGTATTTTGTTTAATGATATGTTAACAGCACACATTATCTCAAAGTATACTTCAAAAAAGTGCGTAATTGAAGCCAGTTCTAAATAACACACGTAAAATAGCGAAATAGTTTTTTGAACTAATGGACGAGTGCTTTAGCACTCCTCAACCACAAAAAAAGCCAGACAAATCGTCTGGCTTTTTTGATTTCACCTCTTAAATTCTTCCT
>JBNMOV010000448.1:0-4199 GCA_051275765.1 Maribacter sp.
TACTCCTACTGGATCTTGGGCAGTTGCTGCAATTGATGGTGACGATGCAGCTGTTTCTACTTCTTGGTATGCTCCACCTGGGCAATCAGATGATTGGATGATGACACCTGCTATTACTGTTTCTGCTGATGCTATCCTAAGATGGGAATCTAAAGCTCAAGATCCTAGTTATCCTGATGGGTATTCTGTTTATGTTTCTACTACTGGTAATACTGTAGCTGATTTTGCTACTGAAGTATTCAGTGTAGCTGCTGACGCTACTGAATGGGGAATACATACTGTAGATTTATCTTCTTATGCAGGTTCTGATGTTTATGTTGCATTCAGAAACAATTCTAACGATCAGTTTCTTTTATATCTTGACGATATTTGGGTAGGTGTTCCTGCTCCTCTTGACTTGAAGATGAATTCTGCTGCGGCTCTTAAGATTCTTCCTGGTGCAACTACATTCGATGTAGCATTAGAAAATAATGGCTTAAACGATATTACTAGTTTCAATATTGTTATTACTGAAGATGGTGCTGAAATCATAAACGAAGAAGTTACAGCTACATTTACTACTGGTGAATCTTACACTTATTCTGCTCCTCTTACCTTGGTAGATGGTCCTGATACTAAAACGTATTCTGCTACTATCACTGGAGTAAATGGTGGTATGGACGGAGATGATTCTAACAATACTGCTGAAGATCAGTTTGTTGTTAGACCTTTGATTCCTCAATTCGCTAAGAATGATTCTTATGGTAATGCATCTGACCTTCACGCTGAATTAGCTTCTGGAAAGGCTGTAGTACTTGATTTTCTAGCTTCATGGTGTGGTCCTTGTGCTAGTTCTACTCCTGAGTTGAATAGCTTCTATGTGAACAACGGAGGAGGTACTACTAACTCTACTGTATGGGGTGTTACTGTTGAGTCATCAGATGATGACAATGCTGTAAACAATCTTGGATGGGGAGGAACTTATCCTAAGTTCAGTTATACTCTTGATAACGATATCCAATACTTCCACTATGCTTCTCAAAGAACTCACGCTTTGAATACTGGCGGTTCTATTCCTTTCTTTGTGATGATTTGCCCTAATACGGCTTCTCCTAAAGATAGTGAAGTATATTATAATGAGGTAGGTTATGGTTCTGGTTTAGAAGGACGTTTCACTGCTGAATTGAACGCATGTACTTCTGTAGGAGTAAACACTATCGAAACACTTTCTGCAATGACTATATTCCCTAATCCTACTTCTAAGCAGTTGAATATTGATTTCACTTTGGAATCTAAGACTGATTTAGCTATTGAAATTTTCAATATGATGGGACAAAAGGTACAATCTTTCAGTACTGTTTCTTATGATCAAGGTTTCCATTCTGAAGCAATCGATGTATCTAGCTTTGCTAACGGTGCTTATATTGCAACTATCAGATCTGACAAAGGAGTTATCTCTACTCAATTCAATGTAGTGAAGTAATCCACTTCTTTCTTTTGTTATATAAAAACAGCCTGCATTCGTTTGAATGCAGGCTGTTTTTTATTTTGATTGAAAATTATACCAATTTGAATTTATAAAGTCGCATTGGTATTATATTCAAAATAGTATAACAAGTAATATCCTATCTTAAAATCTAATTATCTATCAACTAGAAGTACTTTCCAATTCTTCCTTAGAAATGATACTATCTCTATCCTTATCATCTATCTCATCTATTTCAAACCTTAAATTATCAATAATGAATTCTTGACGCTTAGGCGTATTCTTTCCCATGTAGTAAGTTAGAATATTTTCAATATTCGTATCATCTGCCATGATAACTGGCTCTAGCTTAATATCATCTCCTATAAAACCAGCGAACTCATTAGGAGATATTTCTCCTAATCCCTTAAATCGAGTAATTTCTGGCTTACCTCTTAATTTCTTGATGGCAGTTTGCTTCTCTTTTTCAGAGTAGCAATAAAAAGTTTGTTTCTTATCTCTTACTCGGAAAAGCGGCGTTTCTAATATATATAAGTGTCCATTTCTCACCAAATCGGGGAAGAACTGAAGGAAAAACGTCAATAATAATAAACGAATATGCATTCCATCGACATCCGCATCTGTAGCAATGACGACTTGATTATAGCGAAGATCATCCATGCCATCTTCTATATTCAAAGCATGTTGTAGTAAATGAAATTCTTCGTTTTGGTAAACTATCTTTTTGGTTAATCCAAAGCAATTCAATGGCTTACCTCTAAGACTGAAAACAGCTTGTGTCTGTACATTCCTTGCCTTGGTGATAGATCCACTCGCAGAATCTCCCTCTGTAATGAAAACCATCGTTCCATTCTTAATATCTTGATCGCCTTTATTATCATTGAAATGAATCCTACAATCCCTTAACTTCTTATTGTGAACCTTAGATTTTCTAGCTCTTTCATTCGCTATCTTCTTGATTCCTGCGATTTCCTTACGTTCTCGCTCTGATTGAAGGATACGTTTTTGAAGTGCATCTGCAGTACCTGAATTCCTATGAAGGAAACTATCTAATTCCTTCTTCAAGAAATCATTGATAAATTTCCTAACCGTAGGAGCTTTAGGCCCCATATTGATAGAACCTAGTTTGGTCTTAGTCTGTGATTCAAAAACGGGTTCTTCTACCCTTATACTAATTGCCCCCATAATGGACGATCTTACATCTTTGGCATCATAACTTTTCTTATAAAAATCCCTAACTGTAGCGACTATCGCTTCGCGATATGCTTGTAAATGTGTTCCTCCTTGTGTAGTATTTTGTCCATTTACGAAGGAATAATATTGCTCACCGTATGCCTGACCATGTGTCAAAGCAATTTCTATATCATTTCCTTTTAAGTGAATAATTGGATATCTGTGTTGCTCTACATCTGTTTTACGAGTCATGAGATCATAGAGTCCCTTTCGGGAAACAATGGTCTTACCATTGAAGTTTATTTTTAAACCAGCATTCAGATAAGCATAATTCCATAATTGGTTTTCTACAAATTCACTCATGAATTTATAGTTGATAAAAATGGTAGGATCTGGTACGAAAGTAATCAGCGTACCATTTCCGTCTTTTGTTGCTTTAACTCGATGATCTGTAGTCAGCACTCCCCTCTCAAATTCTGCAATCTTCGTTTTTCCTTCTCTTATTGCCTGTACTTTGAAGCGACTAGACAAGGCATTGACTGCCTTTGTACCTACACCATTCAAACCTACTGACTTCTTGAATGCCTTGGAATCGTATTTACCACCTGTATTCATTTTGGATACACAGTCCACCACTTTTCCTAATGGAATCCCTCTTCCATAATCCCTTATTTCTACTATGCCTTCCTCGATTTTGATGTCGATTTCGCTACCAAAACCCATCACATACTCATCTATACAATTATCTATGACTTCCTTGACCAAGATATATATCCCATCATCTGGCGTAGATCCATTTCCTAATTTACCAATATACATCCCTGGACGCAAACGAATATGCTCCTTCCAATCGAGTGAACGAATATTACCTTCTGTATAGTTTACCTTAGCCATAAAAAAATTGTGGTTTTCAATTATTGAAGTTATTTAAAACTACTCTATTATATACTTTCTATTTGCAAAGAAAGTACTTTATATTAAAACAAAAAATTGGTTTTGTAAAGATACTAAATAAAGTATTTGTTTACAAATGTATTTAGAGCTTGTTTTAATTTAATACTTTGAGCTAAAAGTCAATTTTAAACAAGCTCTTACTTGAATATTATGTCTAATAAATTAGCTTTAAGACCTGTCGCAATAAGGATCTCACTAACGTCACATAGTGCAAAATATGAAGTCAATACGGGCAGTTATTTATTCAACATCTTTAAGCCTCTTACTTGACCTATCCCTAGCACTAAAACTATTAATCCCATTATAGCTATTATTATATTCCCTTCAGTTGAAATATTAAAAGGATTCAATAGTAGTATAACAAGACTAGCTATACCTAGCGGTATTCGCTTTACAGACCAACGTTAGTAGCAATTGCTTGATTTTCAGAAGCTATGAATTTTTAACAATCCAAAAACCAATTAATTCTCAGTATATAACCCATAGTCCATCTTGTATAATAATCCATAAAACTAATTTTGGTCTCTGTTTTTTAATTTCTATAATAGACTTTATTACGAATATTTTTTGTAGGAGGCAAATTAGAGATTTTGGAAATAAACAAGGC
>JBNMOV010000449.1:0-4174 GCA_051275765.1 Maribacter sp.
CAGAAGAAGATTTTTTAGAAACTTATCGTTTTGTCAATGAATTGGATATTTCCTATTTACATGTATTTACCTATTCAGAAAGAGCCAATACACCAGCAGCAGAAATGGAAGGCGTAATAGAAGTAGGTGAAAGAAGAAGAAGAAACGAAATGCTTCGTATCCTTTCAGATAAAAAGCAGCGACACTTTTACGAACAACATATCAATACTTCTCGCCCTGTACTTTTCGAAGCTCGTGATTTTAATGGTGTGATGTCTGGCTTCACAGATAATTATGTAAAGGTCAGTACTTCTTATGATGCAGATATTACTAATAAAATTTCTAATGTTTTTTTGGAATCTATCAACCAAAATGGCGAAATCAGCATCAATGTAAGTGAGATGTCTAAGTCTTAATATTTTAAGACAATTATTTAGGCATTTAAATTTTTTAATTAAAACCATTCCAATGAAAAATTCAATTTTCGCCTTCATCGTTTTTTTACTGCTATTGAGTTCTTGTTCTAATAGTAAGAGTTCTGCTGATAATACTGCTTCTAACTCGAACTGGTCAGGTGTTGAAGCATCCCAAAAAATGGCATTCAATGATCAATCTGCATCAGATGATTATGAAGAAATGGAAGAGGGTGAATCTGAACAAAAAGCAGATAATAATGGACAACCTATTCCTGGAGGAGAAGGAAAAGATAAACCTATTGCTATCAAAATCATCAAAGAAGGAAGTATTGGAATAAGAGTAGATGATTTCAATAAAGCTAGAACCAGTCTAGATGGATTGATGAAAAAATATAAGGCATATGTAGCTGATGAAAATGAGCGAAAAAGTCATCATGAAATTAATAGTACCGTTATCATTAGAATCCCTGCTGAAAATTTTGATACTTTCATGAATGAGGTAGGAGGAATGGCATCGAGAGTGAATTATAAAAGAATAAATGCTAAGGATGTAACTAGACAATATGTAGATATTCAAAGCAGGTTGGAATTGAAAAAGGAAGTGAGGAATAAATATGTTTCCTTCTTAAAAAATGCCAAAAACGTAGAAGAAATGCTTGCGATAGAACGAGAGGTACGAGTTTTGGCAGAAGAAATAGAGGCAAAAGAAGGAGAATTAAGGTATTTATCTGATAAGGTGGGACTCAGCACTGTCACATTGGAGATCACACAGAAGCTAAAATATGAATATGTTGACCCCGATTACGCCGAACCAAGCTTCTTTCAACGAATAGGAAAGGGTTTTTCTAGTGGTTGGGACGGACTTTTGGCATTCTTCATAGGATTAACTTATCTTTGGCCTGTAATATTAATAGGGATAATCCTATTTTTGGGAATCAGGAAACCGTTTAGGCGTTTACTGAAAAGAATATTTGGAAACAAGTAGGCGAGGAGGCTATAAAACATCAGTGCAGATCATCTGATTTCCACACCAAATCGTGATACTATATTATATATATCCGAAGTTGTTTGAAAATATGGGGATTTTGATAGCATGAATGTATTTTAGTGCAGGACGTACTTTGGTAATTTTTTTAGGTTTGCTAAAGCTAAGTTTACGCCAAAAGCTAAAATTTTCACACCACTTTATCAACTTAAGAAGTTAATAGAAAAGTACGAATAATAGCATTATATAAAATATATCAACTATCCAATTTATTCATTATTTGAATAATTTTAATAAAATCAAATCTTATTATGGACGTTTTAATAGGCGTAGTAGTAGCTTTGGTTGTGGGAATTGCTATTGGTTACTTTCTAATGAAAAAAATATTAGGAGGACAGTTCAAGGCAAAAATGGATGAGGCAGATAAAAAAGCTGACCTTTCCATAGAGAAAGCAAGACTTACCGCAACCAAAACCGTAGACGAAGCTAATAGAAAAGCAGAAGGACTCCTCTCCAAAGCAGAGACTAGGAATGAAACCATCAAGCAGAAGAAAATCCGAGAAGCAAGGGATAAGTATGCTAAACTAAAGGTGGATTATGAAGAGTTCAAAGCGAAGAGAAAAGGAGACCTTAAGGAAAGAGAAATTGAAATTAAGGGATTAGAAAAGGATTTACAATCCAAGGAACAGAGTTTACAATCGAAATTGGATAATATCCAAAAGAAAAGATTAGACTTGGAGCAGCAAGAAAGCGAAATTCAATCTGTAAGAGGGAATTTGGAAAAGCAATTAGAGATTGTATCTAAGAAAAGAGTAGAGTTGGAAGAGTCCAACGAAAAGCAAATCAAGGCATTGGAAGGTATTGCTAGATTGACAGAACAGGAAGCTAAGGAGCAAATTCTAGAAGCAGTAAAGGGAAAGACAGAAACAGACGCATTATCTTTACAAAAAGACATTATCAGTGATGCTAAAGATACTGCAAGCAAGGAAGCTCGTAAAATCGTCATCAATACCATTCAGAGAATGTGTGCTGAATTTACGATTGAGAATACCGTTTCTGTATTCAATCTGGAATCTGATGATTTGAAAGGTCAAATCATTGGTAGAGAAGGAAGAAATATTAGAGCATTAGAAGCAGCTACAGGCGCAGAAATCGTAGTCGATGATACACCAGAAGCTATCGTAATCTCTAGTTTTGATCCTATTCGTAGAGAAGTATGTCGTTTGGCATTGAAAAAATTAGTGGCTGATGGACGTATTCATCCAGCACGTATCGAAGAAGTAGTGAACAAGACGCGTAAGCAACTGGAGGAACAAATCAAGGAAATCGGTGAAAGAACCGTTATTGATTTGAATATCCATGGTTTGCATGCTAGCTTGGTTAGAATGGTAGGACGTATGCGTTTTCGTTCATCTTATGGACAGAATTTGCTGAAGCACTCCATCGAAACCGCTAATCTGTCTGCTATGATGGCAGCAGAATTAGGTATGAGCAAGAAGCAAGTAAAATTGGCTAAACGTGCAGGTTTGTTACACGATATTGGAAAGGTAGCAGACGAAGAAAGTGAATTGTCACACGCATTATTAGGTTTAAAAATGTGTGAAAAAGCTAAGGAACATCCTATTGTATGTAATGCAGTAGGAGCTCACCACGATGAGATAGAAATGACTGATATCATTTCTCCTCTAGTACAGGCTTGTGATGCTATTTCTGGAGCTAGACCTGGAGCTAGACGTGAAATAGTAGATAGCTATATCCAACGTATTACAGAGCTAGAAGACTTAGCGATGGGACATGAAGGTGTAGTAAAAGCATATGCAATTCAAGCAGGTCGTGAACTACGTGTTATCGTAGCATCTGAAAAAGTAACAGATGATTATGCTGATGATTTAGCATTCATGATTTCACAGAAAATTCAAGATGAGATGCAGTATCCTGGACAGGTAAAAGTTACCGTGATCCGTGAGAAACGTGCAGTATCTTATGCTAGGTAAAATTAGATCTTAGATTATAGATATTAGATGCTAGATGTTGGATTGTTCCAATATCTAGCGTTTTTTTGTTTAAAGAGGATGCGGTTTAAAACCAGATAAGGCACTAAGAAGCACATAAGAAAAGAGTGTAGTGTAAGCTCGTGTGGTTCAAAGAAATAAAACTACTCAATCTCCAAAGGAATAACATACTTCTTGATATAAGAAACCAAATTTTTACAATAATTTTCACTCGTAAAAAAGTAAAAATCATCCCTATTTAAATCTGTCTTTTTTCGTAACTGTGTCAATACTTTCTTAGCCCATTTTGTTTGATAAGTTTCAGATTGTAGATTTAGGTTCACATCATAAGGTTCTATTTTATCATTCAGTTCCAATAGTCCATATTTGCCAGAAAGAATGAAAATTTCATCTGCTTGTACATTTTTGGCAGCTTGAAGAAATGACTCAAATAGTTCTCCTTTATACATTTCTTTAGCACTACAAGGATAAATCTGTTTTTCCTTTACGCAGGTTACGATAGCTATTTTTTGAGCTGGCGTAGCATGAAATAATTCCACATTTTCCAAATGATGCTGAATCAAATAATCCATCGCATTGAACCACTGTTGTCCATCTTCCAAAATCCATGCATCAGAACTGATCATAATTTTATCAGAAGCAATCAATTCCTTGTCTGGATTATTCGCGAGATAAATTTCCCAAGGAAAACCTTCTCGTTCCGCTGTTTCTCTTAGATGTGTTTTCAGTCTTCCACTATTAGAAATAGGAGCATCCAGATACCAAACTGCTTTTTTAACTTG
>JBNMOV010000450.1:0-4173 GCA_051275765.1 Maribacter sp.
ATGATCGTATCTACTGCTGCTTGTACGGATTCTTTTGATGTAATGTCTACTTTTTGGAAAGAGATATGATATCCTTTAGCAACTAGTTTTTCTGCTGTTTCTTTTCCTGCTTCCAAAACATCCCACATATATACTATGGCTCCTGCTTTACAGAAAACTTCGCAAATCCCTTCCCCTATTCCTCTGGCTCCACCTGTAATTATTGCAACTTGATTGTCTAATCTGAACATGATTTATTTATGATTATTAATGAATTACTTTTTATCCCTTTCTGTCTTGTAGCCCTTTCCTTCTATCATCATTTTGGAAATGATTTCGCAGAGGATTTCTGATGTACCTCCTCCTATTTGACCTAAACGTGAATCTCGCCACATCCTGGCTAATGGATAGTCCTCCATATAGCCATATCCGCCAAACATTTGCAAGCAATCGAAGGTAACTTTATCGCATAATTGAGTAGCTAATAATTTAGCCATAGAAGCTTCTTTTACTAAGTATTCTCCTGCTTCGTATTTTTCATATAAGCTATATACAAACTGTCTGTTTACTTCTATTTCCGCAGCCATTTGTGCCATTCTGTGGCGAAGGACTTGGAATTTATTAATGCTTCTACCAAATGCTTCTCGTTCGCTCATGTATTGTAAAGTGAGTTCCATAGCTCTATTTGCTGTGGCGATAGCTGCGATTGCCATGGATAATCTCTCAGAAACGAAGTGTTCCATGATATAGTAAAATCCATAGTTTTCTATCCCTAGCAAATTCGTTACTGGTACTTTTACATTATCAAATGCAATTTCTCCTGTATCAGATGCTTTCCATCCTAATTTATCTAATTTGGTAGCAGAAACGCCTTTTCTATCTCTTTCGATTAAAATCATAGAAATACCTTGTGCACCTAATTCTGGAGCAGTTTTACAAGCGGCTACGATATAATCGCTATTGACACCATTGGTAATGAAAGTCTTGGAACCGTTGATGATATAGTGATCGCCTTCCTTGACTGCTGTAGTTCTTAGTGCCTTCACATCAGAACCTCCAAATGGCTCTGTAACTGCCATACAACCAATGAGTTTTCCTTCTACTCCTAGTGGTAAATATTGCTTCTTTTGCTCTTCAGTTCCTGAGCCATTTACGTGAACCATCGCGAGAAAATAATGTGCTCCCATCGCTGCTCCAAAACCGCCAGAGTTGACTTTTGCCATTTCTTCATGTAAAACGACAGTATACCAAATATCAGCATCAGAACCACCGTATTCTTCTTTTACTGACAAACCAAATAAGCCCATTTTGCCACATTTATGATAAATACTTCGAGGGCATTCTCCATCTTTTTCCCATTGGTCAACATAAGGAACAGCTTCCTTGTTCAAGAAATCTCTTACCGCTTGACGGAACAGTTCATGCTCCTCTGTGAAAGGAGAAATATTTTTGGTTTGTTCTTTGAATGTATTTCTTTGATTTCCTTTGGCTTTGTCGTAGGCTACGTCATCTATGATCATTTTAGCGATGATTTCTCGCATAATTTCTGACGATCCACCACCTATCGTTCCTACTCTTACATCTCGATACATTCTGGCTAATGGGTATTCTTCCATAAAACCATATCCTCCATAAAATTGAAGGCATTGTGTAGCTACTTTTTCATGTAGTTCTGTGCATACTAACTTTGCCATAGAGCAAAGTTTGACATCGTAGATATCTTGGTCGTATAATTGGCAGCAATAATAAGAGAATGCTTTAAGTGCTTCGACTTCTGATGCTAATTGTGCGATGCGGTGACGAAGGACTTGAAATTTATTGATGGTTCGTCCGAATGCTTTTCGTTCTGACATGTATTGCAATGCAGAATCTATGGCGAATTCCATCCCTGTAACACTACTAGGAATGAAGCATAGTCTTTCTAATTGTAAGCCATTCATTAAGTATTGAAACCCTCTTCCTTCTTCACCTATTAGGTTTTCTACTGGTACTTTTACATTGTCAAAATTGAGTTCAGCGGTATCTGATGAATGCCATCCCAGTTTTTTCAATTTTCTTTTAGAGATTCCTTCTGAATCTAAATCTATTGCCAATAAGCTGACGATATCCTTTCCAGAATCGTTAGGCATTTTGACTACAGCGACTACAACATCTCCATAGATAGCATTGGTAATGAAGGTTTTTGCTCCATTTACTATATAATGTTCCCCCTCTTTTACTGCTTTGGTTTGAACATTTTGAGCATCTGAACCTGCTCCTGGTTCTGTGATACCTATGCAACTAATCAGATCTCCAGAAATTAATCCTGGAAGATATTTTTGCTTTAATTTTTCTGTTCCATATTTGAGGATATAAGGACCAGACATATATTGAACGACTTGCTGTGTAATCACAAATCCTCCAGAATTCATTTTCCCTATTTCTTCATTGAAAACAACATCATAAAAAAAATCAAGATTAGTTCCTCCATATTCTTCTGGATAAGATAGTCCAAGGAAACCCATATCTCCCATTTTTTTCCAAATGGATCTTGGAATTTTTCCATTTTCTTCCCATTCTGTAATATGTGGTTCTACTTCTTTTTGTAGGAATGATCTTAGGCTAGTTCTAAATAATTCGTGTTCTTCTGTGAAGTATTTATGATTTGATGTCATTTTCGTTTGATGAAATGTTTGGTTAGCTAATATTATGTATTTCAGTACAACTTGCGATTAAAACTACTATAATTATGCTTGCTTTTCTTTTCATTTTATTCACTAATGTTACGCACGATTAGATGAGCAATTATTTTGATTTCATATTGACTAGTCACTATATTTCATTACTGCTTTCATTCGTTCTTTTTCTTTTTTGTGGAAAAAAAAACTAAAAACCACCCGAACGTATGCAGTTCTTAACGCTACAACAATACTTAAAATCCTAAACAAAATAAAAACTCGCTTTAACAGTATTTCTCTTTCCTGATTTCATCTGCCATCTAACTATAATACTTCTGTAATCGCCAGTTATATGCTCAAACAGTATTTTGTTTTAAACAGATTTTAAGCATCGTCTTCACTAAACTGCATAATGTCTGGAGCGTAAACACATTATTTAAAAAAATCATAACCGACTGACAAATAACGGCATTTTCATAAAAAATATTTCCGTCGTTTCAAGTCTTTATTCATCTGAAATTAAGAGAAGATTGGGTAAAAAACTTTACGAATCAAACTTTAATATCACATTGTGCATATGTATCAGGTGAACAAACACCTGACACGGCGAAGAAATTAAGGTTTTCATTTTTATGAAAATGCCGTTCTCACAAATAACTAACTGAATGGGTATTAAAAAAAAAGTGCACGGCGTTTATTTTCTTAGAAAGATTGACCTTATGGATTTTAGTTCAAAAAATGCTTAAAATCCGTTTAAAATGCCATACTATATGAGCATTGATGAAGAAAATGAAAAGAGATAATGCTAGATAAGTGATACTATTAAAAGAGAAAAATATCGAATTAGTGAGTTTATGCAATTTAGGATTTTCAGTACTTTTTGAACGTTAAAAAGCCATCGGGTCTAGATTTTTTTGGTACTTTTTTTATCAATGAAAAAAAGTACGGGAGATAAAAGAATAACTGAACTCAAAACGCTACATAGCGTTATTCGAATATGAATAATATCATTAGAACCATAGGTTACGTAACATCAGTTATTCAATTAGTTCCTACAACAATATGCAATCAGACAATATCCCGTTTTAATAAATTTTAGCTATTCCTCACAATAAACTAAATCATATCAGGCAAGAAAAATTCAGCTTTGAAATGATACATTTAGTATCTAATATCAGCTATCGACATATACTTAATCTCTTAAAGGAATATTCAACGTCGCTCTAGTTTCTTCTATACTTGAAATTTCTCTTCCCATCATTCTGGCTAATTTTACGCCCCATTCTACGCATTCTCCATTGGATTTTGCCATTTCGTTATTAGGTAGGTAGAAATTATCTTCCAATCCTACTCTGAAATTGCCATTCATAGAACAGGCTACTGCTGCTAGTTGCCATTGCTTTCTACTAATGGCGATACATTGCCAGTTAGCACCATCTGGTACTTGATTGATTTGATGGATGAGATTTTCTGTTGTGGCAGGAATGCCTCCCATAACTCCCATAACCAAGCTATATACAGCATTGTCAGGAATTAA
>JBNMOV010000451.1:0-4161 GCA_051275765.1 Maribacter sp.
CCGTTTATTGAGATGTTAAGATTTAGAGATTTTTAGATAAAAAAACTCATAGATTATTAATCTTATCTCAATTTTTTTTCAAACACTTTTGTTTGATAGTTATTAGTGGACAGTTATCGATAGGGTTATTGAGTTGTTTATCAATAACCGTTCACTAACACTAGCGGTAACGACGGGAATCGAACCCGCAACTTGAGGATAGACAATCCCCTGCTCTGCCAAATTGAACTACGTCACCAGATGAGTTTATCTAAAAACTCTAAATCCCATTCGGGTATGTCTGTGTCCTAGGTAAAGGCATAGGAATCCCTATGATTTACGAGGATAAATCAGACTATTATTGAGTCACAAAGCTTTGTGACTTTACTTTTGAACCAAACTTATTTTGGCTATTTTGATATTGAAAAAAAGATGAACAAAATTCGGCAGTGTGTATAATGCAATCATGGATTACATTGATAGGAATTGAACCTATGACACCTAGATTAATAATCTAATGCTCTACCAACTGAGCTACGAAGTAACACTGTCCATTGGTATCATCTTATCTTCTAGATAATGAGATATTAAAATTTAGAGATGTAAAATCTCTTCCTTAATATTCGATATATTTGGAAATTATTATAAAAAGAGTGGACATAGTTAGCCTGCGTGTAGTAAGTCTTTCGACTCGGAGGGACTTGAACCCTCATGACCTTTTCAGGTCGCAGATTTCTAAGATCTGTGCGTAAACCAATTCCGCCACGAAGTAACGCAAATGCTTCAGTACCACTTTCTTTGAATAATGATTATTTCAAATTTAAAGCTTGGTACGACTACGGATTTTTCTTGGATATTTAGATATACAAGGCATTGTGTATCTAATGGTAAAGTGTATTTAGTTCGTAGTCGATTCTCTGACTACGAACCACCTTTGTGGTAAGAAATCAGAGAAGGATAATATCTCGCTCATCTAAGAGTTGCCCTTCAAACGCGGGGACAAATGTCCTACTTCGTTCTATCGAGCCCTCCAGAATACTGGCGGATATAAATTGATAATTATGTAAATTATGTTTTTGCACCTTCATTAATTTTTAGATGATGATGTGCTTTATTTGTAAGCACACACTAATAAGCGATTCATTGGTATAAAACGTTCCATCGCATTTAATTTATTTTTACATTTATTTATTATAATAGTTGTAATAAATTGATAATCAATGTTTTAGTATTTAATTTATTTTTATTTTTAATTTAAAATAATAATTAATTAACGACATTACTATTATTTATTAATACTTGGCAGCCTATTTATTAGTAGTTTTATTGAATATATATTTAATATGAATTACAAATACTTATTTGTTTTATTAGGATTAATTATTTTAATGTCTTTTCAAAGTGGATTTAATTCATTTGTTGAAAAAGATATTATTGTAGTATTTAAAAAACAAGCAGATATTTCAATAGCGTCTTCTTTTTATGAAAAAGAAGACAAGGCATTATATGTATTAAATACTACAAAAGAGATTGCTATTAAAAACCAAGAAGTAATTATTAATTTTTTAAATAAAAGGAATATTCGATTTCAATCTTTCCATGTTATTAATGCAATAAAGGTTTTTGATGCGAATGATGAATTAATTAAAAAATTGAAATCTTTTGATGAAGTGGATTATGTACAGGATGATAGTCCTGTGAAATTAGAACATGACGGAAGGGAATATCCTTCTTCTGGACATACTAGAGATGTAGAATGGGGATTGGATAAAATAGGCGTGGATAAAGTTTGGGAAGAATGGAATGTAAAAGGTGCTGGCGTTATCATAGCTGGTCAAGATACTGGTTATGATTGGAAACATCCTGCATTGAAGGATAAATATAAGGGATGGAATGGCGTAACGGCTAATCATAACTATCATTGGCATGATGCGATACATGATTATAATCCGTTGCATGAAACTGAAGAAAATTCATGTGGATTGGATGTGATGGAACCTTGTGATGATAGCAGACATGGTACACATACTATGGGAACAATGGTTGGTTCTGCTCCAGATGAAGAAATAGGTGTAGCTCCAGATGCTAAGTGGATTGCGTGCAGAAATATGGATAGAGGTTGGGGAAAACCTTCTACCTATATAGAGTGCTTCGAATGGTTTTTGGCACCAACGGATTTGAATGGAAATAATCCAGATGTATCTAAAAGCCCTCATGTAATTGCGAATTCTTGGGGATGTCCAGAGAGTGAAGGTTGTAATCCTGATAATTTTAATACGATGAAAATTGTCGTGGATAATTTGAAGGCATCAGGAGTGGTCGTGGTTGTTTCTGCAGGAAATGGTGGAAATAATGGTTGTGAAACGGTTTCTGCTCCAGCAGCGATATTTGAAAGTAGTTTTTCTATAGGAGCGAGTGACGTGAATGATACTTTGGCGAATTTCAGTAGTAGGGGAGCAGTAATGGTAGATGGCAGCCAAAGAATAAAACCTAATGTATCTGCCCCAGGTGTAAATGTACGTTCTTGCACACCTAATAATAATTACGCTAGTTTTTCTGGAACAAGTATGGCTGGACCTCATGTAGCAGGCGTCGTTGCTTTGATGATTTCTGCTAATCCTAAGTTGGCAGGACAAGTGGAGCAGATAGAAACGATTTTAGAACAAACAGCTGTTCCTATAGCAGCAAGAATGACAGATGAATGCAATGACACTTACATCACAGACATCCCTAATAATATTTTTGGCTATGGTAGGATAGATGCTTATGCGGCGGTGAAAGCTGCGAGAGAAAATGCCTTTGATTATAATGAGAAAGAGGTCTTTGTTTATCCAAATCCTTCAACTGGTGCATTTCAACTATTGATTCCTGATTTTTTAGGCGATACGAAAGTTCGCATTTGGAATGCTAGTGGAAAATTGATGCTAGATTCATCTGTTAGCTTTGAAATAGATGGTTTTTCTTTGGATTTATCTCGTTTTTCTAGTGGCGTATATTTTTATCAGATTTCACAAGGAGAATCGAAACGAAGTGGAAAATTACTGAAACTATAATTCCATCAACTTTCCATCTCTATAATATTCCACATCATAAGCTTCTGTCAATGATGGTATATCCAATTTTCGCATCATCCGCTCTATGACATTCAAAGGAACAGAATCCTCTCGTTTGCGATTCTGCTTAAAAAGTGTTTTATAAGGTACTTCCAAATAAATAATTCGAGTCTTTGCCTTATAAGTACTAAATAAATTAATATTCTTTGCTCTCAAATCCTTTGTAATATTGGTAGCATTTAAGATGAAAGATTGCTTTTTGCGAAGAAATACCTTCATTCTATCCCTTGCGATATGAGCGACTTTCCCCTGTGCTTTAGAATCTTTAGGAGAAATTTTAAATTCCTTGCGAATATCATCCAATGAAACAACAGGTAAATCTGCATAATGCCTCGCTATAAAAGTATCCTTCCCCACTCCAGGCAAACCACACATCATAATGACTTCAAACGGCATATCATCAAATGGCACATAATCAGGATGAGCATCTTCTTTATGAAAATAAGTAAATCTAGCTAAATAATTTTCAAACTCCTTAGGCTTCCTCCAACAATCTTGCTCTATACAATATTCCTTAAAAAACTCTACTCGCTCCAAGAAATCATTATCATCAGTAGCAATTCTTCCTTTTATATCCGCTTTCGCTAATAGATAAAGTAACGAAGTATCTACTTCCCAGCTGCAGCGAATCAAGTTTTTTAGTGGATCTCTTTTCTTCAATACCCAAATAGGAAAACCATGATATCTGACCAGTTTGGCTATTTGCTCTCTTATATCAAAAGGTGTCGCCACATTCTTATATAAAATATTCCTAGCAGAGAACTCACCCTTTTTAGCATGACGAGGTGAAGTGATTCTGCCATCTTCGCTGATTTCTGTCGTGCTTCGTTTTTCTACATCATGCAATAATGCTGCTGCAAAAAGTATTTCCTGTGTTTGCTCATCTAATGCTATATACTCATCTAGCTTCATGAGTTCTTTCAAGACCATTTGCGTATGAACCGCTACATTTCCTTCAGCATGAAAAATAGGATCTTGAAGTACATCAGACATGTCTACTATCCAATCGAATTGCTGCTCTAAAGCAGTCCAATCTTTATTTGTTGTTATCTGCCACATTTTTTGGTAA
>JBNMOV010000452.1:0-4117 GCA_051275765.1 Maribacter sp.
ACTCGCTGATGCTAAGGCATCGCCTGCGTTTTGTGCCTCGTCCTCAACAAAATGAGTAACATATCCAATACGAAATACATTATTCAATTGCGTATTATACTTTTAAAATACACCAACATCGGAAACTTCTGATGTTTTGCTTAACAGAAATTCGTGACTTTAGTTAAACAAAACTTCAAAAATATTAGAGATTTTCGAAGTTGGAGGAATCTTAAACACAAAAAGAGCTTTCCGTAAGGAAAGCTCTTTTTGCTATCTAAAAATCTTATTATCTCGACATCTCAATATCTAAAAAGAATTAAGCGTATTGTTTTGCTAGTACGGTCATTATTTTAGCATAGAGATCATCTGGTTTCATAGGTTTGGCTAGATAGTCGTTCATACCTATATTCATGCATTTTTCTGCCTCCTGTTTGCTACTGTTTGCTGTGAGAGCAATGATAGGTACTTTGCTAATTTCTCGTATTTTTTTAGTGGCCTCGAAACCATCCATTATAGGCATTTGAATATCCATGAGGATCATATCATAACCATGTTCTTTGAATTTATCTACACCTACTAGACCATTGTCTGCTATATCGACTGTTACGAATTTAGACCAAGAGGTCAATACTCGCTTAGTAGCAATTTGATTAAGGAAGTGATCTTCTACCAATAGAATTTTAAGTGGCTGATTAGGTTCATCTCCAATTTCGATATTCATCTTTCTGATGTTCTTAACTGGAATTTGAATAGTAACGACAGAACCTTTATTTTCTTTAGATGAAATATCTATAGAACCATTCATATTCTTTGCCAGCTTATTGACAATAGCCAATCCTAGCTGGTTCTTATCACCCTCATCATGAGCAAGAAGTAAATCATCTGAAGTCAGTAATCTGGTTACTTGATCAGAACTCATACCTACGCCATTATCTCTTACGGTTAATACCAGATTGAAATTATCCTCAGTTAGGTTATTGACAGCTAGATTAATATGTACTTTTCCACCATCTTCTGTAAACTTAATCCCATTATCAATGAGATTATACATGATTTGGCTCAGTTTATTTCCATCTGTCTTGAAATTCTTAGGAATATTAGGATCTATATCGAATAATAATAAGGTGCGATTTTGATTGGCTTTGAGTTGTACGAGTTGTTTGACTCTCTGTACGAAATCTTCTAAATGTATTTCCTCTTCTTCTAATGTTACTTTTTCAGAAACTAACATGGAGAAATTCAACATATTATTGACTGAAATAGAAAGATCATCCACAGAGGTTTTCAATGCCTTCATGAGTTCCTTTTCTACATTTCCCATTTCAGTATTAGAAAGAATATAGGAAAGGTTGAGGATGGAAGAAAGTGGCGTACGGATATGGAAACTCATATCCTCCAGTACTTCTTCCTTGATTTTAGAGCTTTGGCTCTGTATATTTTTTTCTATGATAAGTTGCTCACCTACCTTACGTTCTGTAATATCTTGTATTCCTCCTACCAAAAGGAATTTTGAAGTAATATCATCATAGTACACCTTCGCATGGATCAATACATAGTGTATGGTTCTTCCATTAATTATGATGCGATGTTCTAATGTATATCTATTACCATCTTTAGCTGCTTTTTCAAAGAAAGCTTGAACCGTTTTCCGCTCTTCAAAATGACAGGAATTCAAATAATCCGATAGGCTAGGCGTAAGGCTGCCTGGAAGATAACCTAGTATTCTAAATACTTCATCTGTCCATGCCATTTCATTATTGACCAAATCTAGTTCGAAGTTTCCAAAATTAGCCATTTCTTGGGCTTCAAGGTATCTTCGTTCACTGATGGATAGATTTCTAGCTGTTTCTTCTAGTTTGGATTGGGTCTTATGTCTTTGTAGGGAATGTCTGAGGACTCGACCAAGTAATCTAGCATCAAATTCTCCTTTGATAAGATAATCTTGTGCTCCAGCTTTTACAGCTTGGTTTCCAACCACATCATCATTCAAGCCTGTCATAATAACTACAGGTAAATCTGGGTTTTTTTCAATGAATGATGTTAAAGTTCTGAATCCGTTACTATCTGGAAGGGATAAATCAAGAAGTACGATGTCAGGTCTGGATTCAGATATAAAATCATTAGCTTCATACAAGGTTTCTACATGATTCAATGTATGTTTGAATCGAATATCTTTTAGCAATATGCGAACAAGCGTAGCATCTGCTGGATTATCTTCTATGAGTAGCACATCAGTGTTATCTCTATTTCTCATCGGCTATAGTTTTCAAATAGTTAGCTAAAATAATTTCAAAAAGTGATTACCTTATTTGAGATGGTAGCATAACAGTAGAAAGCCAAAATTCTTCTATCTTCTTAATGACATTGAAGAAACTATCAAAATCTACAGGTTTATTAATATAGCAGTTCGCGTATAATTTATAGCTATTCAAAATATCTGACTCAGCGTTAGAGGTAGTAAGTACTACTACAGGAATGAGTCTAAGTTCTGGATCTACTTTGATATCCTTGAGGACTTCTCTACCATCTTTTTTTGGTAGATTTAAATCTAATAGGATAAGATCTGGTGTATCAATATTTTCAAAAGGAGCTTGTTTTCGAAGATACTTTATAGCTTCGACTCCATCCATTACTACGGATAGATCTACTGCCATATTTCCTTCCTTAAATGCTTCTTGGGTCAGTCTGACGTCACCCGGATTATCTTCTATTAATAAAATATTGAAAGGTTTTCTTCTTTTCAATGTGAGAGTTTTGTGTGTTGAAATAAATTGTCGCAAATTATTTTACGCTTCATCCCTTTAAAGGTTGCGGAAAATTTAAACTATTATTTGATATACGTGCTTGAATTAAATTAGATAAGTGAAACGAATTCAATAACCTGAGCCATTATGCTTGTTCTTTTTTCTTCTAAAAAACACAAAAAATAGTTCCGTAGCTACGGCTATGCAACGATTTTTTGAATTCTTTAGAAGAAAAAATCACTACCCATTCTGGCTCAATTTATTAAATACGTTTCACTTATATCTAAACCAGTGGACTAACTCATAAGTAAAGGTATGTTAAGCTGCCGTAATTATTAGTTTCTGTTAGGCACAAAAAACGGAGTTACGCCGTATCGTAATGAGTATTTTTGGAACGACACAGAAGCTGACAAGTACAAATCTTGGGCGTATCGAAATTTATGAGTTAATCCACCAGGCTGCTTTGAGGATAATAATAAGTTAGAAAAGTGCTAATTCTAGTGTATGTTGATTCTTTATAGATGCTCTAAAAAGCTAAGTAATTCTTATTTAGAAATATATAGTTTTGCCTAATATGAGCCATTAATACTTTATTGGAATGATTTTGGAGAATAGGGTTAAGTAGATATAAAATTCAAAGAAACTACCAGATATGAATGATTTATACTATATTTGGTTTGCTTTATGAATGAACATTTTGTACTTGATAATACTAATGTATGTTTTCGACCAATAAGACCAATACCCTAATCCTAATTTCAACACTGATTTTTATCTTCTTTTCGCTTAGTTTACAAGCTCAAGATACTGCTTTGGAAGCATCTATTGATGCTGAGTTTGTAGTACTCGAAGAAGAGGAGATATTGATCCCTTCCCTAGTAGAAAAAAATCTGTTTTATGTGGATTTGGAAAAATTAGAAGGAGGACTGAGTGACTTGCAACTTTTCAATGAAGAACAGGAAGTCATCCTAAATTCATCATTGAAAGAAATGCCTTCTGATGCACTCTACGAACTGGATTTATCTCAAATGGAAAAAGGAAAATACCTACTCAGAATAAGAACTTATCAAAACGAAGTCAAAAAAGGAATCATTGTAGAATAAGACGCTAGACCACTTCGCTTCTAGATATTAGACACTAGACTAAAAACAGGATAGGAACTTAGTTCCTATCCTGTTTTTAGTTTAAAATCTAGAAGCGGAGCTGTTTAATCGTCTAGCTATACATCTTTTCCCTCTTCTTCTTAATCTCATCACTTCTCATATATTCATCGAAATCCATCAACTTATCAATGATACCATTAGGCGTGATTTCAATGATTCTATTCGCAACAGTATTCATGAAATGCTGATCATGCGATGTGAATATGATATTGCCAGGGAATTCTATCA
>JBNMOV010000453.1:0-4061 GCA_051275765.1 Maribacter sp.
ATTACTAATTATCGAAAGTAATTGATTTTTAAGTCATTACAATATTTTGACTTACCCGTCTGACCGATTAGCCAGTAAAATGTCTAGTGGTTTGGTATTTTTTCTAATATTAAGTGATTGTCCTTTATTTATTTTTTACTAATTTTGGACACGAAGTTGATAAAACTCTTGTTACTCATAAGATGGTATTCATTAATACAATATCATCGCCAAAAAGTAATGCGATAAAAAAAAGCGGCAAGTGATTTTTATATCTTTGATTTTGCGAAACAAAAAACAAAAAATCAAACTTACCGCCAGTGTTAGAAATAGAAATACTATTAACAGTGCTATCTCCATTATTGAATGTGAAGATAGGCATATTGCGAGAGATAATCAAAGGGATTTATAGTATTAGTTCAGGTGGGGTAACGATGAAAAACATATCGAGATGGACAGACAAAGGTTGCTCCTATCGAACGATACAGCGTTTTTTTTCAAGTCCGATGGACTGGCTGGGAATGAATTTGATATTGCTGCGTATATTAATAATCGGCATACCCCGGATTCGGGTCATTATGTATTGGCGGTAGATGAAGTTGTAGAAAAGAAAGCAGGTAAACACACTTGGGGTGTGGATTGGTTTTATAGTTCGATAGCTGGTCGTCCAATCCGTTCGGTCTCTAATCATACCATTAGTGTGGTGGATACCGAAAAAGAATATTCTTTTGTTTTAACCCACGAACAAACAGTAAAACCTGTTCAGGAATCAAAAACAGGAGGGAAAAAGAAAAATAAATTGGCTAAGACAAAGAATAAGTCTAAAAGTAAAGTCAATACGGAACAGCAAAAGCCAGGACGTCCCAAAGGCAGTAAAAATAAGCAGAATGTCAAGAAAAAGGGACATTAGTATTCAGGACTTAAAAGCCTATTTTAGAGCAAATAAATACCTCGAATCTATTTTAAATACCCTTCAAATAGACCACAAAACCGTTTTAAATGACAATCAATTTCACGAAATTAGAAAAATTGGGGCTATCAATAGGACTAAGCTCCCTATTTAAGTAACAATCTTTCTATATTTTGGCGATGACATTGTATTGAAGGTCTTCTTTATTTGAAAACCTGTATCAGTAGGCTTTGAATTTATTTAAGGATGATTTATTTCATAGGAAATATTACCTTTAAGAAATTAGAAAAATACAAATCATGGCAGGAAGGAAAGTACAAGTTTCAGCATTTGCAGAAACGCCTATGGAAGGTATGGAGCAGTTTCTACAAATCGTAGATCAAAAAATGCCAGATACGACAAAGTTAGCTGATAAAGATGTGCTGATCGCTGTAAAAAGTGCTGCCATAGGTTGGGTGGATTTATTGATGACAAGTGGTCAATATCAACATCAACCGCCTTTACCCTATACGCCAGGATTGGAATATTGTGGAACGGTTTTGTGGACTGGAAAAGATGTATCAACTGAGCAAGTAAACATTGGCGATAAAGTATTAGTCGATGGTTTTGTGAGTGGTCCACGATCTCCAGGAAATTATCAGCAGTATGGAGGTTTTGCTTCTTATGCTGTTGCTCCAATCGAAGCTATTTTGCCTATTCCAGAACGATTGAATTTTGATCAAGGTTGCAATTTATTAGGTAGTTATGAAACGGCTTATCATTGTCTGATTACTTGTGGCGAATTGAAAGCTGGCGAAACGGTATTGATTCATGGAGCATCTGGAGCTACAGGAATGGCTGCTGTGCATATCGCTAAAATGTTAGGTGCGACAGTTATTGCTACTGGACGTTCTGATGAAAAACTAGCTGTAGTTAAAGCAGAAGGTGCTGATTATGTTATTAATTCTAAAGCTACTCATCCAGATGAAAAAGTAAGGAAATTTAGAGGAGATGTGAAAGCATTGACTGGAGGAAAAGGAGTGGATGTGGTTTATGATGGCGTAGGAGGTGCGATTTCTGAGGAAAGTTTACGCTGTGTGAAATTTGGTGCTAGGTTTTTGATTGTAGGTTGGGCTGCTACTCCTTTTGTGGCTAAAGGAAAAGGAAAAAGAGGTGCTCCTAATGTGAATAGATTACCTACAAATTTAATTATGATGAAGGGCTTGAAAGTATTAGGTTGTCCTTCTGTGATCGCTGCTCAACATGATCCTAGCATTCGCCCTAAAAGGCTGCAAAATATTTTTAAATGGGTAGAGGAAGGTAAAATAACGCCTTTTGTTTCTAGTGTATTTTCTTTTGATGATATCAAAGAGGCGATGAAGGCTAAGTGGAATGGGAAAATTATTGGTGGTGGTGTGGTGAGAATTAGTGAATAGTGAATAGTGAATAGTGAATAGTGAATTAATCATTAAATCAACTTCATTAGTTTCATTAATATTTAAATCGTATTTATTCTGGTATAATAAATCTAGTCTGGATATTACATTTTTAATTCCAATACCATGAGAAGTGGTGTCATTTTTATTCATTATTTCATTGCTACAATAAAATAAAATATTATTATCATTAATTGTAAATAAAATATTAATTGCTATTTTTTCTTTTTGACTTATTCCATATTTAAAGGCATTTTCTATAAATGGAATAAATAATAATGGACTTATTTTAAAATCATTTACATTTCCTTTTATTTCAAAATGAATAGGATAATCCTCCCCTAGCCTTATTTTTTGCAAACTGATATAATCTCTTAAAAATTGAATTTCTTTTTCTAGAGTCACTTCCGATTTTGTTCCTTCACTCAAAGGATAACGCATAATTTCTGATAATTGCAAAATAGATTCTGTCGTACGAGGGGCTTCTTCTTCTGTGGATAAAGCATAGGATAGAATTCAATGTATTGAATAGAAAGTGAGGGTTTACTTGAGAATTGAGGTATTTCATTTCAGATTCTCGTTGTTTTTCTTCCGCTATTTTTTTCCAGATGCATTAGCAAAAGCAAATTTGGCAATTCCTATACTAGAGCTGATTCCAAGAATCATCAAATCAAATAATGATAAGGAATCTATAAAATCTATTTGATCGCCATTAGATTCATAGTCCTTTTCTAAAAATAGATTATAAATAAACACTCCTATTATTAGCAGAAATATCATACTTAAAATAACAAATAAGATATATTACCACCATGGTTTTTTATTAAAAAGCGAGGTATTAAATAATAAGCATTCCAATAAAACAAACCTATCATACATGGAATCATAATAATGGTATCATCAATAAAATTCTTTTCTCCTAAGGAATAATAAAGACCAGATAAATCAAATATTATTTGAATAATTAATAACCAAATGATAATATGCAAGATAAATTTGTTCAATTATATTAGGTATTAATTAATTATTATCTTTTTACTTTGGCGAAAATCGTCATTACTTATCGTAATAAAATAAATTCCTCTAGGAAAAGCAGTTACATTTAATGTTTCTTCATTTTCATTTTGCTCATAGGAATGTATTTTTTGACCTATACTATTATAAATAGTAATTGAATTACCTATATCTGAACGAATGAAAATTTGATCTTTTGCTGGGCTAGGAAAAACCTGAATAGATGAATCAAATTCCAAATCATCTACTGCTACCACATCAGAAGTACAATCGCCTAGAATATTCGCATCCATCCAAACCAAACGATTATCAATCCAATCTTTCATATAAATAATTTCTTCCTCATAACTTTGTGGAATAGGATCTGGTTCTATCCAGATGCTTTCGCCAATAAAATTATCCCATTTTGTGAAATTTCTAGTCAAAGGCTCATCCAATATATTTACATAATTATCAATCCAATCATGAATCGAATCTCTATGAAAAGCTCCTTCCCTCATCGTTTCCCAACGACATTTAAGGTGATTCACAAATAAATCGTCTGACATCATTTCTTGCCACCACATCGGCATAGATTCTAGATCTCCACAATCTTCTTGGTTTTGCAAATAAGTCCAACCTGTATAGTCATTATTAGAACAAACCAAAGACATGCCATACGTCTGATCAAAATCCCAAATAGGTCCAGCTTTCAGTTTACCACCATTGCTGTCTTTATCTTTATGTACATAAGAACTAAGTTT
>JBNMOV010000454.1:0-4050 GCA_051275765.1 Maribacter sp.
ATAATTTTTTAAGGAACTATTTTGCCAATTTGCTTCTGCAATATTCCATTGCAATTTTAGATCTTCTAGCAAATTATCATTAGCATCATAACTATAATGATTCATAACAGAATTACTCCAAACGGCTATATATGGCTCATAACTTTCTGTGAACATAGAGTCTGGAATCAACTGATCTCCTGTGTAAAAGTAAGTCTGGCGAGGATAAATATAGGTTTCGTAGGAATCCTGATTTTGAGCATTGCGAGTTAATCGCCTATCAAGTTCATCATAAGTGTATGTTGTGAGTTCGTTACCAGCTCCAGATGAACTCGAAACCGTCAGTAAATTTTGGTTGGCATCATAAGCATAAGAACTTTGCACTTCTGGCACCCAATCCCAGCCTGGCGACCAAGAAACATATGCCCAATAAGTCTGATTCCCAAATTCATTATAGGCATATTCATCCCTAAATTTAAACACATCATTATCAAAGGTATTGTATGCCCATGTTTCATCCTTGATAATGCGATTAGCTGCATCATATTCATAGTAATTTTCATTGATAATTTTCCACTCGTTACTCTCTGGCAACCATAGATAAGATTCTATTTTCGACAGTAAATTATCTTCATTATAGAAGTAATCCTTTTTCGCAAAATTCGTGGCTGGCTCTACTAAAATAGAGTACGAAATCTCATGAATAATTTGTGCATCACTATTATAAGTATAATAGGTTTTTCGTTCCAAATCCCAATCTGGATGTACTTCCCAACCACCATAATGCCAAGTAGAATCTTTGACGATTTGGGCTTGAATTGCAGTAGTTATCATGCAAAGCAATAGAAGAAGGATGTATGGATTTTTCATCTTGGATGTTTTAGCTCATTCCTAAGGTAAGGCTTTTTTTCAAAATCCCCACGTCGGACGTTTTTAAAACGTCCGACGTGGGGCGGCAGGGCGATCACTCCAACACATAAACCCGTTTCACTCTATCAGAAATTCCTGTCAATACTTCATACGGAATCGTATTCATGCACTTGGATAGGTCTTGAATAGTAGGGTTTTCGCCAAAAATGACAACTTCATCCCCTACTCTAGCTTCTGGAATATTAGTAATGTCAATCATGCACATATCCATGCAAATCACGCCAATGGTTTTGGCTTTTTTGCCTCGTATGAGTACGGAAAATTTGCCATTTCCCGTGGCTCTCGATAAACCATCTGCATAACCAATACTTACTGTGGCGATTTTGGTGAGTTTGGATACTTTTCCACCTCTATTATAACCTACAGATTCTCCTGGTTTCAAATCCTTTATTTGTGAAATACTGGCTTTTAGACTGCTGATGGTTTGGAGTTGATTCTTCATTTCATCGGTTGTGGCTACGCCATAAAGTCCAATGCCTAAACGTACCATATCAAAATGGTAATCAGGAAAACGACTGATGCCTGCGGAATTTAGTATATGTTGTAGTGGCTGTATATTCAAAGCATTTGTGATGCGTTTATACATTCTTTGGTAGCGAATAATTTGCTGCCTCGAAAAATCGTCATGCTCTGCTGCATCGCTTCCGACAAGGTGTGAAAAAACAGATTGGATATGTACCTTGTTTTTATTATTTTTTAAAAACATGATTAATGCTAAAACATCCTTTTCCTCAAAACCTAAACGCTTCATTCCTGTATCCAATTTAATATGGATATTCATTTTTTTATTGGAAGGATTTATTTCCAAATAATTGATTAATTGTTTTAATTGGATCAGTGAATATATTTCTGGTTCTAAGTCATGACGTACTAAAGCAGGAAATCCAGCAGGCTCTGGATTTAATACTAAAATAGCTATTTTTATTCCTGCTTCTCTTAATAAAACACCTTCGTCTATATATGCCACTGTGAGGTAATCTACTTTTTCGGATTCCATGAGTTGTCCTACTTCTACTAGGCCAGATCCATAAGCAGATGCTTTGACCATAACCATTATTTTGGTACTAGGATTTAGTATTTTTTTATAGACTGATAAATTACTTTTTAATGCAGAAAAATTAATTTCTAAAACGGTGCGATGTGCTTGTTGTTCTAAACGAGAAACTATCTGCTCGAATTTAAATTTCCTGGATCCTTTTACTAGGATAATTTCATCTCTAAAATGAAGTTCAGAAAAATGCTGCAAAAAATCATTTGTACTTTTATAAAAATGTTTTTTTATTTTTTTATTCAATATTTTATCTAATAAAAAAATATCTTTTCCAATACCTATTATTTTATCAATAAGATAATTTTCATTGAGCCAAATTCCTATTGTCGTATACAGTTTCTCCTTACTAGTTTGATGCTGTAAAATATCAGAAATAATGAGTGTTTGTTTTTTATCTCCTGCTTGACTTTCCATGAATTGCAAAGAAGATTTCAAAGAAGTTAAATCCAAATTATACGTATCATTAATAAGTCTAGTTTGGTTGATGCCTTTTTTGAGTTCTAATCGCATGGCTACAGCTTCTAGCTTCTGCATCCTTTTATTTATCAAGGAATTATCCATTTTTAATTCTAGCAACGTCAACCAGCAGACAATCGCATTATAACAAGAAACTTCATCAGAAAAAGGAATATTAATCGCTATTTCTTTTCCTTTATAAATGCCTTGAATATTGACACCTTTTTCGCCATCTGTGCGTTCTTGTATTTTTTGGATAAATAAATCTGCACCTTCTTTAAAAGACCAAGTAATACCTTTTCCTTTCAGCTTTTTTACACAGGCATCTATTTCTTGAATATCTTTTCTATAAATGATTTTTTTAGCTTGATAAAATAAATAGGATTTTTCTTTTACCTTTTCTTTTTTATTTTTAAAACCTGCATCGTGTGCTGTTCCTAATGAAGTAAAAACCCCTATATTACAATGAATAACAGGAGCTATTTTTCGCATTTCTCCTGCCTTAGAAATCCCTGCTTCAAAAACACCTAATTCATGTGTATTATCCATTTGCCAAACAGACATTGGAACACCTATTTGTGAATTATAACTCTGTGGACTTCTAACTATTTTTTTATCTTCTTTTAATATTTGATACAGCCATTCTTTTACAATTGTTTTTCCATTACTGCCTGTTATTCCTATTATAGGAATATTAAACATATGGCGATGTACTTTGGCTATTTCTTGTAAGGTTTCTACAGAATTATTGACTAATAAAAAATGAGCATCAGCGTATTTATGTGTATTAATTTTTTCTTCAAGCACAAAATATCTTACACCTTCTTGATATAAATCATCAATAAATTGATGACCATTATTTTTCTTGCCTTTTATTGCAAAAAATAAGGTATCTGCTGCTGACATTAATTGCCTGCTATCAAATAATAAATGACGTATGTTATTTCCTATAAGGAGTTTGTAGATATCTTGGATTTGCATTTTTTCGAGATATTAAGATGCTGAGATTTTAAGATTTAAAGTACTCAGCAGATTCGCAGAGAAAACTCTCTCTGCTCTCTCCTAAAAACGAAGCGTCCTCGCCCCTAATTACTTCAAATCAAAACCAATATCCCTTCTATAGTTCTTATATTGAAACTGAATCACATCTGCATTTTGATAGCATTTATCCAACGCTTGTTGCATAGAAAAACCAAATGAGGTAATGGCGATAACTCTTCCTCCATTCGTAATAATTTGGTGTCCATCTCTTTTTGTTCCTCCGTGAAAAACTAGGCTACCATGTACTTGTTCCAAATTAGTGATCGCCTTTCCTTTTTCATATGCTCCCGGATAACCACCAGATACTAGAAAAACCGTCGTCGTGAAGCGATCATTAATTTCTGTCTTTATATTATTCAGTGTACCCTTATTGGCAGCGAGCATGAGTTCTACAAGATCGCATCTGAAACGAGGCAATACCACCTCTGTTTCCGGATCGCCCATACGACAATTATATTCTATTACATATGGTTCTCCTTTTACAGAAATTACGCCGATAAAAACAAAACCTTGATAAGTAATATCTCTGGACTGTATGCCTTCTATAGTTGGTACTATAATTCTTTGCTCTACCTTTCGCATCATTTCATCAT
>JBNMOV010000455.1:0-4048 GCA_051275765.1 Maribacter sp.
TATTACGCTAAGGCGTAACGCGACTTTTACCGCCTAGCCTAGCACAAAAATGTCTTATCAATTCCAGACACTTATTTATTCGCCATCCCTAAATGAATGCAGCCATGGTTTTTGCTTCTCGTTCATTAGAAAAGAGTAATAACAATAATTAATGCTCAAGTGATTAAATTTTAGTAATACAGCATAATCACACTATATTTGTAATAATCAAATCAAAATACCATGAGTCTCCTCTACAAAGTAATAGACAATTTCGAAAACCTAAAATACGCACTATTAGAAGCCCAAACTTTCAGCAATGAACATTATGGTTTTCCAGAAGTCTATTACGAAGTCATGGAAACTGATAAAAAAAGAGTAGGAGCATACATTCGTGCATTCGAAAAATATAATAACCTAAAAGATGCTGTAGTCTGCGAAGCAGGAATAGGTACACTTGCTCTGACAAAGCATTATCTGCCTTATGTAAAAAAGGCATACCTCATAGAAAATAATCCTAACCTCACAGAATTCATTAAGAAAGAATTACACAAAAATGGTTGGGCACACAAAGTAGAATTCATCGTAGGTGATGCCATGACAATAGAACTACCAGAAAAAGTAGATTATGTCATCGGCGAACTCATGAGTATCTATTGTGCGAATGAATACCAAGTACAAATTTTCAAACATCTTCGTCAATTCTTGAAGCCAGAAGGAAAACTGATTCCAGAGAAAATCATCAACCTAGCACAGTTGACACATGCAGAATTTGAAAATGGACATACGCATTATCCATTATTATTCACGAGACATTGGCCAGAATTATTGACTACACAAGAAATTGTCAATACCACTGATTTATACACAGAAGACGCTCTTCGTGTACAAACTCAAACAGATTTCACTGCATACTTAAGCGGACGAGCGAATTCTATCCTCATGCACTCGCTCATAGAATTAGCAGACGGAATTAATTTCACTGGAACAGATTCGTTGATGCCTCCAACTGTTACTAAACTGAGAGAAGAAATAAGGCTAAAAGCAGGATCGAAAATTACGATGCATTCAGATTACGATTATGGAACTAATCTTGATGAAGCTAAGTTTTGGATATAAAAGGAAATGAAAGACATACTTACTTGGATTCCAAGAATAGGAACAGAACGACTTTTCTTAAGGGAAAGGACAGAAGCTATTGCTAAAAAAGTAGTTAGAGAAAATAATGAAGAAATACAGATTCAATATTTTCATGTAGCTACAAAAGAAGAATTATCAGTAGAGCAGGAACGATTAGAAAAAGGGTATTCCTCTTGGGCAACAGGTTTTATAACTTGGGATATTATAGAAAAATCAACAGGAAATCATATTGGACATTGTGGATATCATAATTGGTATTTGAAACATGATAGGGCAGAAATAGGTTATTGGTTATTATCTGATGATGTAAAAAGAAAAGGTTATATGTCAGAAGCTGTTTCGAGAGTTATTCGATATGGATTTGAAGAGATGAAGCTATTTAGAATAGAAGCATTTGTCCATCCTACAAATGCACCATCCATCAAAATTATTGAAAAAAATGGCTTTTTTTATGAAGGACATAAAAAACAAGACTATCTCGTAGATGGTGTTTATGAAGATTCCCTAGTCTATGGATTATTGAAAAAGGATTATTTATAAAACTCCTTAACATCGAAAGGCTCCGAAATTTTTGATATTTTGCTAGATAAAATAGCAAGAGCCTATTTAAATATAGCTACAAGTATTAAATCATTCTGCTAAGTATTTTATTTTTGTCAAATAGTTTATACCTTGTTTAATAAGCCTTAACCAAGCCTAACTAAATCTTATTATGACATTTATCAAGCCGTTCCAAGCCATTAAGCCTGAGCTGGATGAAATTACTTCGCCAGATGTATTTTTTGGAGAAGTGAAAAAGAACTATCCAGAATTTTACAAAGCAGGTTTTTTTAATCGCATGGGTAGTGAGAGTCTTTATATTTATCAAATCAAATCAGAAAGAGGTACTCGTACTGGAATGATTTGTCGCATACCTGTAGAAGAATATCTGAATGGAGATGTAGTCAGACATGAGCATACACTAGCAGCGAAAGAGCAAAAAATGTTGCTCTTGACATTAGAACGTCAAGCAATGGTCAAGCCAGTTTTATTGACATATCCTGAAGTATCAAATGTGGAGAAGGCTATAAAAGAACACATCAAGGAAAAAAAGCCTACCTACGAAATCAAATTTGAGATAGAAAACGAACTTCATTTGTTTTATGCGATTAGCAATGGTAAGGATATACTAGAGTTGCAAGAATTATTTAAGCAGCATGTTCCTAAAACTTATGTAGCAGATGGTCATCATAGATTGGCGACATCGAGTTTGTTATATAAGCGAATGAAAAAGAAGAAAATACCAACAGAAACATATAAATATATTCTTTGTGGTTTATTTCCTACCAATGAATTAGAAATCCACGATTATAATAGAATAGTAGAATTTGATACTTTTTCTCCTATGGTGCTCATGGCATTATTGTCAAGGAAATTTAATGTAAAAATATTAGAAGAACCAAGACGTCCACTAGGGAAACATGAAATAGTATTAGCTATGGGCGAAGCCTGGTTTTCATTGGTTTGGCGTCCTAAAGTACTCAAGCAGTATTCCACTACAGTAGAAACTTTGGATGTAAATTTGTTGAATGAAGAAGTACTTTCTAATATATTTTCAGTAGAAGATATTACGACAGACAGACGAGTAGGTTATATAGAAGGTCCCAAAGGATTGGAAGGTGTGGCAGAGAAAGTGGCAGGAAAGAAAAATTGTGCAGCATTTATTCTGCATCCTGTTACATGGGAAGAATTTTTAGAAATTAGCAATTCAGGAATTAACCTTCCTCCAAAGTCCACATGGTTTGAACCAAGGATGAAAAATGGAGTGATTGTGTATGGATACTAATTAGATAGTTATACGCAATTGAATAATAACTTTCGTATATAAACGGACTCCTTTAGCTGATTACTTCGTTACAAATACTCGCTGATGCTAAGGCATCGCCTGCGTTTTGTGCCTCGTCCTCAATAAAATGAGTAACATATCCAATACGAAATACATTATTCAATTGCGTATTAGATATTAAAATATAGAGATATTTAGATAAATACGGGTTGTTTATATTTATATGAACGCTATTTATTTTTTTGTCTAAAGTAAATTATCATATAAATCTACACATTCCAACCAATCATATTTTTTCGTAAAATGACTAAATAAACCTCTATTAGAAAAATTATTTTCCAATAGCAATTTTTCTAATCTACTATATAATTCCTCTTTAGAATCATAAACAAAACTCTTTCGATATTCACTAGGAATATGCTCTGGATATGCCAAGCGATTTGGCAATAAAGGTATTACTCCACAATACATCGCCTCCACTACGCTTCCTCCAAAAAAATCCTGATTAGAAGTAACAGGAAGTACATCTGTCGTTTTCAACCATCGAGCATAATCCTCAAATCTATCTGCAAAACCAAAATGCAGCATCTCATCGTGTAGTAATTCTTTAGCTTCATCGAAGATTTTAGGAAAACGAGAATAGCTTTCACCTAAAACAACCAATTGAAAAGGAATATTATTTTCTTTTAATTGGAATAATAAACGAAAGAAATCATCTGGATTTTTATCATATTCCCATCTATGGTTCCAAAGAATAACAGGTGCATCATGAGTCAATTCAAAAGCCTCATATTTATCAAAACGCTTCAGCTCCAAGCCTAAATAAAGTACCTCGCTTTTCTTTTTTAAGATGTCAATATTTTGTAATTCCCTATAGTCAGGAAACTGTTTCAGAAAATTAGGCAAAGCATTGATGAATGAATGGAGATGATATTGAGAATTAAAAAATAATTGATCGGCTGCCAAGGCAGAAGTATAATTCATGAAAGCATACTCATTATTTCGTCCCATTTTTACATCCTTATCAGTAGGCGACCAAGGATAAGTCAGTTGGTTCTCATGAAAATAAATAGCTGTAGGAATACCATTCGTTACATCCCTTGT
>JBNMOV010000456.1:0-4042 GCA_051275765.1 Maribacter sp.
TTCTATTCTCGTGGCGAACTCCAATAAGGCTCTATTGCACAACATAATCTATGCTTTCTAATAAACTTCCACCTTATGGAAAATTAGGCGGCGTAGGAGCTTGCCATAAATCACCAGAAGGTGCTCCAGTATTCACCCAATCCATTATTTTTTGGCTTTCGCTACCTGTCAGAAAAACTCATCTGCAAAATGTCTGTAATCCTTATCTGGCAACCAAGGTGGCATTTCGCCACTTGAAATTGCTCCTTGAATTAAATAACGGAAATCATAGGCATTTTCATAATTCATAAAACTATATGGTCCTATTCCATTTGGACGATGACATTCTACGCATTTATCATAAATAATATCTGCTATATCATTGCTCCAATTCACTTGTGCATAAATGCTATTTAATCCTATGAAAAACAGTATAAGTGATAATGCTTTTTTCATAATGATTAATTATTTAATAAAATCATTTTTTAAAAATCTTCTCTCTAAATATCATTTCTCCTTCTGTATCTTCCATCATTAAAAAATAAATCCCTGTATTTAATTCATTAATATGAATCAACCCATTTTTATTTTTTAATACTTTATTTTGAATTAATTTCCCTTGTGTTGAAAATATTTCCAATGATATTTCTTCATTTATATTTCCTAAATCATAAGAAATAATATCACTCGAAATATTAGGAAATATTTTAATCGTAGGATTTAAATGCTCTAAAACAGATACTGTTATACCTGGCAATAAAACAGTAAAAGGAAAAACACAGGTTAATTCTAATTCTGCAATATATAAAGTCGCTGTTCCATTGACATAAGTATCATTTGGAATACCTTGTGATATAAATAGGTTAATTATAGGATAAAATTCTGTATCGCCATTTTCTGATAATACTGTTTCAATATATGTATCAGTAGGAGTGATGTAGGGATTATCCTCAAATTCAACTGTCATTTGTGGAAATGCCGCAAATAAATCAGATGAGTTATTAATGGTCAAATGAATAGTATCATCATAAAAATCAGCCATTATTACTGTTGCATTCGTAAGCGATAAATCATCACAAATAACAGTAGGTTCAGCACATGAAACATCAGATGCATGAGATGTACCATCAAAACTCCAAGCGTCATCCATATCCAAACACATGAAATCCATCATAGTAGGAACAATGTCTGTATTATCTGGCACTTCAGAATAATCATCACAGATAAAATCTGGATTATTCGCAGACCAAATAGCTCCATTACTCAAAAAACCACTTTCATCGAATGAACTCAAATCATTTACCTCTGTTCCTGTCCCTTCATCCATATGCCAGATTCCTACTAGATTTCCATAATTAGGGTGTTCTGATGTGATATCTTTGCATTTCCATTCATTGAGCGTAATATTACGCAAGTTCGTATCCCAAATTCGTACTTCGCTGATTAAGCCATTGAATGAATCACCATAATTCAGCGTTCCATCTTGTCCTATCACTAGCGGAAAACCTGTATCAGAATCATTGGCAAAGCCTGTGAAATTTTCTTCATATACATATCCATCTTGCCAAGTGAAACTCCTTCCATCTCTATCTAATGAAACTGCAATATGATGCCATTCATCATCATTGATCGTACCACCATCCATATCCATACGAAATACCGTACCATCACCTACATTGAATTTCCAAGTAGAACCGTCTGTATTTCCAGATAGAATAAATCCAGCATTAAAACCAGAAGCCCAATCCTTATTGGAAATAATGGGAGCATCGCTAGACCAACTATTGGTCTTTAATCTTACTTCTATCGTAAAATCTTTTCCATTAAAATTATGTTGGGAAGCATCTGGGATTTCTATGTACTCATCATTACCACCTAATTGTGCAGCAGCAGAAATAGGTATTTCTACTATTGTTTTTTCTAATAATGCTGGTGTAAGTAAATCACTGGAAGCGATATAAAAAATATCTTGGCAATTATCAGAATTACAACCATGACCAGTTCCTTCACCACCATGATCTGTACAAACTACGATGAGCCAATCTTCATTCAAATAATTCCAACGACTTTGAACAGCTGTCATCACTTCACCTACTAAGGCATCCACTGTTTCTATGGCTGAGATATATGTTGGATTATCTGCACTGAAACCAGTACTATGTCCAGCACCATCTACATCATCAAAATGAAGGAAGGTAATATCTGGACTTTCATTACTCATTAGACTGACTGCTGCGTCCTTGACCGCTACATCCGTATCAAAATCCTGCTCCAAATCAGTGTAAGTATCTGGTGCTATAAAAATATTAATCGGCGACCAATGTACGATGGAGGCTGTATATAAGTCGGGATTCGCTCCTTTTACATATTCATAAAAATGAGGGTATTCTGCGATATTATTAGGAATGAAAGCATTGCTAGTTACGCCATGTTTATCCATCCATACGCCTGAAAGGATCGTTGTCCATCCAGGGCCACTATTCGTAATGGGTAAGGTTTGGGCTTCGTAACTAGAAATACCATTGGCTGCTAAGGCATCCAAATTAGGCGTATTCGCAGCTATGGCTGCATCGCCTCTAGTGCCATCTATTCCTATCACGAGTACCTTACGCTCGTTTTGTGCAAATAGACTAATGGTCAATAATAAAATAGGTAGGATTGTAATGATTCTTTTCATGACTTCGGTTTTTGTGAAGATAATGAATAGAATTTTATTTAGGGATTTTATTATTAGTGTTTTTGAGAATTGCTCAATAGTTGCCAAAAGAGGTGCTTCGCTTGAGGGGCGAGGAAAGAGGACAGGCAGCAAGCCAAATGTACTTTCGCCTCACTCTCTCCTCGCTAATAAACAGGAATTCGATCATCTATCTCATTGGCATAAGCCAAAATCCCACCTTTAAGATTATACAAATTATCAAAAGGATATAGTTCTTCTAATTCCTTGATAGCATTCGTACTTCTCGCTCCACTTTTACAATGGATGATGACTTGCTTTGTTTTAGAAATCTTATCTAAATTATCTTTTACTGTTGATAAAGGGATTAGTTTTCCACCAATATTAGCAATTTCATATTCGAAGCTTTCTCTAACATCAATCAATTGAAAATCCAAACCTAGGGTTTTAAATCTATCCAATTCTTGTACAGTAACTTCTTTCACTGGTTCTTCCTCTATATCCAAACCACAAAAAGATTCGTAATTGATGAGTTCTGTGATTTCTATATTTTGTTGAGTGTTTATTTTCAAAGTTCGAGTTTCAAATGCTGCTACATCGAACAAGAATAATTTGCCTACCAATGGCTGCCCTACCCCTGTAATTACCTTGATCACTTCTGATGCTTGCAAGCTACCAATGATTCCTGGCAACACGCCTAAAACTCCACCTTCTGCACAATTAGGCACTAAACCTGGAGGTGGCGGTTCTGGAAACATATGTCGATAATTAGGTCCTCGAGTACCGTCTTCTTTTAGAAAATTGAATACAGAAACCTGTCCTTCAAATCTAAAAATAGAGCCATAAACATTTACTTTCCCTGCTAATACACAAGCATCATTCACTAAATAGCGAGTAGGAAAGTTATCTGTTCCATCTGCTACGATGTCATAATCCTTGATAATATCCAAAGCATTATCTTTCGTAAATGCGGTATTATAAACGGTGATATTAATATAAGGATTAAGGGCTTCTAATCTCTTTTTGGCCGTTTCTGCCTTAGATTTACCTATATCTTCCACTGTAAATAATACTTGGCGTTGGAGATTAGAATCATCTACTACGTCAAAATCTACGATGCCTATATGTCCTACCCCGGCCGCTGCAAGATATAAAAGTACTGGACTACCTAATCCTCCCGAACCAATCACAAGTACCTTCGCTTGTTTTAGTTTTTCCTGCCCTGCTACGCCAAATTCTGGAATGGTTATATGCCTTGCATATCTTGCCATTTCTGCTGATGATAAAATGCTTCCCATTTTTTAAAGATAATTAGATTATTAGATATTAAGATACTGAGATAATAATTTAACCGCCTGCGATGGCTGGAACAATACTAATAACGGTATC
>JBNMOV010000457.1:0-4025 GCA_051275765.1 Maribacter sp.
TAGTCTTGTGATTTGAATATTAGTATTATTCGCTAATACCCTTCACCTCGAAATAAAAGCTACCCAGCTTTTGCTATAATCACATAAGATTAAGAATGGAGCCCGAGATGATTTTGAAATTACAATATTAATTGAGCTCTAGGAAATGACAGGAAATAACATTGGTGTTTTAATCATCCCAAGGGGGAGTAATTGTCAGTATTTTGTTAATTGTTGTTCGTATTAGACTTATGAATAGTATCTTAGTTCTCGTGACTGAAAGAAGCCGTGAAATTCCTATGTGACTAGCAATCGATGCTGGAGAAAGTGATATTCTCAAACCATTTTTAATGGAAGTAATGGTTTTAAGTTTGGTTGGTGGTCTTATAAGAATTGTATTTGGTGTTGTTTGAAATTAGATTATTTTCAAATAACCACATTTTTTATAAGAGCAGCTTTTTAGTCAATAGGAATAGGAATATGTTTTGGGTTTTAGGTGTTTCTTTAGTGTGTTTTTCCGCACGAAAAGCAGCAAAATTGAATTCTATTGATACTCTAAGATATGAGTAAGACATAAAATAAATAATATTTATTAAAACATATATTATGAAGCATTTACATAACCAGCTTAGAGAGATTTCTGAAATCACAACTAATATTGAAACCAATTACCCAGAGCTCTATCGTACATTAGATGAAAATCCAATGACCATAGCAACTTCTAATCATCCACAAGTTGATAAGATGGCAATGCAAGAGTATTTAGAGAGTTTAAAGCAACTACTAGAACATCATCTGGCGACATATAAAAACAAATAAGTAAACTTTAGAGTCAATATTATGGGAGAAATAGCCACGTCAAATAGACAAATAACAATGTTTTACAGTTCAAAGTCTGGAAGAGCAAAACAAACCTTGGCTCTTGCTAAAGCTGAAGGATTAGCTATCGAGGACATAGATATCTTAAAAATAAAATTAACAGGAACTCAAATAGTCGAACTAGCAGAAAGATTGCATAGGGATGTAGTTAATCTTGTAAACCAAGTACACCCTTCATATACATCAAGTTTTGAACATCATAATTTTTCGACAAATGATTGGACAAAAATGATACAGCATAATCCGCAGATTATGAAACAACCTATCACTCTGCGAGGAGATACTACCATTTTAGGCGTAACTCCCACAGATATCATTAAAATATAGTTTGAGCTCATGACAAAGAAACCAACTAATAAAGCTATTTATATTACTACAATCGAACCTAATAGCGGGAAGTCTATTGTATCACTGGGATTGATGCAACTCTTATTGGGCAAGGCAGCTAAAGTAGGCTATTTTAGACCCATCATTGATGACTTCAAGAAAGGTGAAATCGATAATCATATCAATACAGTTAAGACTTATTTTAACTTGGATTTTAAATTTGAAGAGGCCTATGCCTTTAGTCGAAGTGAGGTCATAAGAATGAAAAACGAAAATAAAGATGATGAGATTATCAGCAAGATTATTGAAAAGTATAAAGCGCTTGAAGAGCGGTTTGATTTTGTCTTAATAGAAGGCACTAGTTTTACTGGAGGAGGCTCTATTATAGAATTTGATATTAATGTATTGATTGCTAAAAATTTAGGTATTCCAGCAATTATTCTGGCTAGTGGTGTGGGGAAAACGATTGAAGAACTTGTGGGAAGTTTACAAATAGCTTATGATTCATTTAGAGATAAAGGTGTTGAAGTTTTATCTATTATAGCCAACAAGGTAGAACTAAAAAATCAATCTTTAGTAGTTACAGAGTTGGAGAAGCATCTGCCTTCCGAAGTCATCGTAAACGCGATTCCGTTAAATCCCATTTTGGCAAATGCCTCCATAAAGGAGATTGTCGAAGAACTAGAGGCAACCGTACTTTTTGGAGAATCTTATATTAACAACCAGGCTGGATATTTTAGTGTTGGAGCCATGCAATTACGAAACTATCTCACCCATTTAAAAGAGAATGGTTTGGTAATAACACCAGGCGATAGAGCCGATATCATTTTGGGAGCGCTACAGGCAAATATTTCGGCTAATTATCCATCTATATCTGGCATTGTACTTACGGGTGGTTTAATACCTGAAGATTCAATCATCAAACTGATTGAAGGGCTTTCAGATGTTGTTCCAATTATTTCGGTAAAAGAAGGTACATTCTCAGTTGCAAATAGGATAGGTGCTATAAAATCGCAGATATATGCCCAGAATACACAAAAGATACTAACTTCGATAAAGGATTTTGAAAAACATGTACAGGTTGAAGCTCTAGTAGAGCGCTTGATTACTTTTGAAACGAACGGAATTACACCTAGAATGTTTCAGTATAACTTATTACAAAAAGCAAAATCGAATAAAAAACATATCGTATTACCAGAGGGATTAGACGAGCGTATTCTTAGGGCTACAAAACAATTGATTGATTTAGACGTGGTTGATATCACCCTTCTTGGAGAGGAAAAACTAATAGAAGATAAAATCGCAACTTTAGACATTATGCTAGATTTAGATAAAATAACGATTATCAATCCTATTGAATCTAAGTGTTTTGAAGCTTATGCAAACGCGTTGTACGAGTTGCGAAAACATAAGAATGTCAATCTTGCAATGGCTAAAGATTTGATGGAAGACGTGTCTTATTTTGGCACAATGATGGTGCATATGGGCGATGCAGATGGTATGGTTTCAGGAGCAGTGCATACCACACAGCATACCATTCTACCAGCATTACAATTTATTAAAACTAAACCAGAAACATCTTTAGTCTCTTCCGTCTTTTTTATGTGTTTGGAAGATCGCGTGTCTGTGTATGGAGACTGCGCTATTAATCCCAACCCTACATCAGAACAGTTGGCTGAAATTGCAATGTCGTCTGCCACGACTAGTTTATCCTTTGGCATTGAGCCTAAGATCGCAATGTTATCGTATTCTTCAGGGACTTCGGGTGTTGGAGAAGATGTGGAACGTGTTCGAAAGGCAACAGAAATTGTCAAGAAAATAAGACCTGATTTAAAAATTGAAGGTCCTATTCAATATGACGCTGCGGTTGATGCGGCGGTTGGTAAGACCAAAATGCCGAACTCTGAAGTAGCAGGACAAGCTACTGTTTTTATTTTTCCTGATCTAAATACTGGAAATAATACGTATAAAGCGGTGCAACGAGAAACAAAAGCATTGGCGATCGGGCCAATAATTCAAGGATTAAATAAACCTGTAAATGATTTAAGTCGAGGTTGTACTGTAGATGATGTTTTTAATACGGTTATTGTTACGGCAATTCAGGCGCAAGGATTTTAAAACTAAAGAATGTCTATGAATATATTGGTAATCAACTCTGGAAGCTCTTCAATAAAATTTCAGTTTATAAAAATGCCTTCCGAAGAATTAATATGTCACGGTCTTTTGGAACGTATTGGTCACGACGATGCCATTCTACAATATAAAGCGAATACCGTTAATATTAAGAAGACTGAAAGCATAAGCACACATAAGGAAGGGTTAAAAAAAATTGTAGAATTGTTACTCCACCCAGATAAAGGAGTTATTCAGGATACAAATGATATTGAAGTTGTAGGACATCGCGTAGTACACGGTGGGAATTCATTTTCAAATACCACTCTAATTAATTCTGAAGTGAAGCAAGAGATTCGAGCATATACTGCCTTGGCACCTTTGCACAATCCTAATAATCTTGAAGGAATTCTTATTGCAGAGCAACTTTTTCCCTTAGCGAAGCAAATCGCTGTTTTTGATACCGCCTTTCACCAAACTATGCCTGAAAAAGCTAAAAAATACGCTATTCCCAACAGTCTTTATAAGGAACAAAATATTCAGGTATATGGTTTCCACGGCACGAGTCATAAGTATGTTTCTGAAAAGGCTATTGAATATCTACAATTAGAAAAATCTAAGATTATTTCCATTCATTTAGGCAACGGTTGTAGTATAACAGCAGTTTTGGACGGTAAAAGTATTGATCATAGTTTAGGTTTTGCGCCTTCTAACGGACTTATAATGGG
>JBNMOV010000458.1:0-4024 GCA_051275765.1 Maribacter sp.
TCAAAACATAACAAAAATATGTAATTTTTTTCTGATTATGACATTGTAAGGCGATGAGTTCTATTTTTAAATGTGATACAGTGAATTATAGTTCCATTAATATTAGAAATGACGCTTATTTGCGTAATATCAACTATTTGTGAAGGATTAAAGAAGGATATTATTACAATTCTATTAGCCTGTATTTTAGTTGTTAAATAAGCTTTAAACTAATTTGAAATATTGTTTAAAACCTCAAAATATTTCCATAATATAAGCTAATTATGTATATTTGGAATACCTTAGGAAAGATATAACTCAAATATTCAACTCTTACCCATCCAAAAATGGAGAGACTATTTATCCTTCTTCTCTAAGTAGTTAGTCAAGCTAATTTATTTTTAAGTCATTACAATATTTTGACTTACCTGTCTGACCGATTAGCCAGTAAAATGTCTAGTGGTTTGAATTTTGACTTAGTAGTCAGTCAAGTTAATAGTGTCGGTTATATTTTTAGTGTAATTTTAGTCTGAACGAGGCGGAGGTTCACGATTTTAGCCATAGCTAAATGAGTGGTTCTCTAACGAAGTGCAGGCTAAAAGGACGCAAAAATACTCGACACAATTAACTTGAATGACTACTTAGTACGTATCAAAAAAACACACTTTATTCACAATACACTTAAAATTCAATTAAAAATGAAACAGATTATCTATGTAGTGATTGCTACATTATTATTCAGTATTCCTATGTCTGTCGATGCACAGGATATTAAATGGGGACCTCATTACAAAAAAGAAGGCGGACTTTTTGCTCGATATAATGTAGTAGGAAGCGACGATGACCATTATTATCTCAATATGAGACCACGTAAAAAAGGGGGTACATTACTAAAATTCGATTATAATCATAAACTCAAGTCAACGACTAATATTGACCTAAAATATGGGAAGGAGAAATTGATTCCACAGAGTTTTATAAAAACGGCTTCTAAGACTTTTGCTTATATGCCTAAGTATGATAAAGGGGAATTCCAAGTGTATGTATCAGAATTTAATAGTGGAAAATTTGGTAAGGTAAGAAAAGCCCATGAACATAAATACAAAAAACAAGTCAAGGTATTCTATTTTGGATTGAGTACATATACAAATAGAGATGCAGGGGGCAATAAGCTGAAAGTAAGTAAGAATAAGAAATATGTAGCTTTCTCTAATGCCTATTCCACTATAGATAAAAAGACCTTAGATAAGATCGGATTTGTGGTATTCGATGAGAATATGAAAGTGGTCTGGAAAAAGGAACAGGATTTTCCATATAGAGATAAAGATTTTAATGTAAAACAAGTCATTGTTTCTAATAAAGGGGAAATTTTCTTTACTGCTACAGTAAGTGAAAAGAAGAAAAGGAAAGATAAGGATAAGAATGAACTCCAGTTTGAGTACAAGGTATTTCATATTACTGAGGGTTCTATGTCAGAAGTGGATATTAAATTGGCTCGAAAGAATCAAGTAAGTGATGCAGGCTTATTTATTCAGGAAGCTACCAACCAAGTTTACTTAGGTGGATTTTACACGGAATATGGCAAAAAGAAGGCTATCAATGGAACGTTTTTTGGAGAAGTGGATGTGGAATCTAAGGATGTATTGATTAATACGCATAAATTCACAGATGATTTCATGGAAGGCCTAGCAAGGAAGAAGGACATCGAAAAAGGGAGAGGAATTTCTTATAGTTACAATATAGGTGAGATGATTAGCTTTAGTAATGGCACCTTTTCTTTTTTGGCAGAAAATTATTATGTGACGACACATACTACTTATTCTAATGGTAAATCAAGGACTTATTATGTGTATCATAGTAATGCTATCGTCATACCTAGATTCGATAAAGATGGAGAACTTATTAATATAGAGAAAATAGATAAGAAATTTTCGAGTAGGAGTTCTGCTGAAGTATCATATAGTTCCAATGCTTATGATGGTAAGATATTTATAGTATTCAATGATGCTAAAACAAAGGCAGAGAAAAAGGACATCAAGAAGAGTGGAATGAAGAAAGGAAGGAGATTCACTGATCTATGCATCATAGATGCGGAAGGTAAAATAGGAGAACGAAAAACTATTTTTACCAATAAAGAAACGGATTCTTTTTATGTCCCTATGTTGAGCTTCGATCATAAGGATAAATTGGTGTTGGGTACAGTAACTGCTATGTTCAAAAAGTACAAATTTGGCACCATGAGGATGAAATAATTCTTGCTAGATATACTATCAAAAAAGTGGTCATGACTGATTCAGTCATGACCACTTTTTTGATATATTTTGAAACAAAGCAAAAAATTGGTGCTGGAATCACTTTTCTATACATATAGAGAAACTGATACTACGCTTAGCAGTCAGTCAAGCTAATAGTGTCGGTTATATTTTTAGTGTAATTTTAGTCTGAACGAGGCGGAGGTTCACGATTTTAGCCATAGCTAAATGAGTAGTTCTCTAACGAAGTGCAGGCTAAAAGGACGCAAAAATACTCGACACAATTAACTTGAATGACTACTTAGCGTAATATCGGTTTCAAGTTATTTGTGAGATAACTCTGATTTGCTTAGTGAAACGTATTTAATAAATTGAGCTAGAATGGGTAGTAATTTTTTCTTCTAAAGAATTCAAAAAATCGTTGCATAGCCGTAGCTACGGAACTATTTTTTGTGTTTTTTAGAAGGAAAAAGAACAAGCATAATGGCTCATGTTATTGAATTCGTTTCATTTAACTAGAAAACGGAATACATATTAAAACGCTGTGCTATATTCCGCCGTTAGGAATCTGCTAATAATCATTGTGATTTCGTTGATAAAATCACTGACACTATATATCACTATTCAAAAATCTATATCTTTGTTGTACTCGCTTTGGTAAACCTTTAAGATTTACCAAACGTGGACGTTTTATTAAGATCTAAAATAAATATCATGGCAACACCGGGTACGGTAGCATTTCACACATTGGGCTGTAAATTGAATTTTTCAGAGACATCTACGATAAGCAGAATGTTTGAGGAAAAAGGATATGCTGTGGGAAAGTTTAAAGAACCTGCTGATATATATGTGATCAATACTTGCTCTGTTACAGACTTTGCGGATAGGAAATGTCGCAAAACAGTTCGTCAAGCTTTGAGAAAAGCACCACAGGCATTTATTGTTGTTATAGGTTGTTATGCACAATTGAAACCAGATGAAATAGCAGATATTCCTGGAGTGGATTTGGTATTAGGAGCTTCAGAAAAATTCAATATTCTCAATTATGTAGATAATATATCTAAGTCGCCAGGCAAGGGTATGATTTCCGCAGGAGAAGTAAAAGAGGCGAATAAATTCGTCAATTCATTCTCATTTGGAGATCGAACTCGTTCTTTTTTGAAAGTACAAGATGGTTGTAATTACAAATGTTCGTTCTGTACTATTCCACAAGCAAGAGGAGAGAGCCGAAGTAATACAGTAGCAAGTGTAGTCGCTGATGCGGAAAAGATCGCAGAAATGGGTGTAAAGGAAATTGTATTGACTGGTGTGAATATTGGCGATTTTGGGAATGGCACAGAAGTGATAGAAGGTGCTAAACCTAAAAAAGAAGCATTATTTATTGATTTAATAAAAGAATTAGATAAAGTAGAAGGTATCGAAAGATTCCGTATTTCATCCATAGAACCTAATTTGTTGACCAATGAAATCATCGATTTCGTAGCAGATTCACAGCGTTTTGTGCCTCATTTTCATATTCCATTACAATCTGGAAATAATAAACAACTCCAACAAATGCGTCGTCGCTATAAGCGAGAACTCTACGCAGATAGAATAGCAAAAATTAAGGAGAGAATGCCTCATTGCTGTATAGGAGTAGATGTGATCGTAGGTTTTCCAGGAGAGACAGAAGAAGATTTTTTAGAAACTTATCGTTTTGTCAATGAATTGGATATTTCCTATTTACATGTATTTACCTATTCAGAAAGAGCCAATACACCAGCAGCAGAAATGGAAGGCGTAATAGAAGTAGG
>JBNMOV010000459.1:0-4014 GCA_051275765.1 Maribacter sp.
TATTACGTCCAAGTAGATGGTGAAATTACGCCTGAAGCAATACAGCAATTAAAAGAAGGAATAGAAATAAGTGTCAATAAAATAAAGTACAAAACATTGCCTGGCAAAGTTCATAAATTAGATCCAGCACCAGTTTTTGAAGCACGAACAAAAAGAATAAGAGACGACAGACATGGACCTACGAATTGGGTATCCATCACTATACGAGAAGGAAAATATAGACAAGTTCGTAAAATGACTGCAGCAGCGGGATTCCCTACCCTACGTTTAATTCGCGTAAGGATTGGAAATATTCAACTTAATAAATTACCCGCAGGAGGAATTATCGAGGTTGATGATTTTAAAATAATAGCCACCAAATAAAAAATAAAAAAAATTGGAACTTTTTTTCAAAGATTATTGTATATTATAATGTGGTAGGGTTATTAATATAATAACTCGCCCATTTACAATTTATATTATAAGAATGAGTTACGGTACAGTAAAGTTTTTCAATGAAAGCAAAGGATTTGGTTTCATTACTCCAGAAGATGGTGGAAAGGATGTTTTTGTTCATGCGAGTGGATTAGATGATGTTTCAATTAATGAAGGAGACCAAGTTTCCTATCATGTCGAAGAAGGAAGAAAAGGATTAAACGCAGTAAATGTCTCTTTGACATAACGGAAGCGTTTTAATTTATAAATGATATAGCCCCATCAACAAGTTGATGGGGCTTTTTAGTTCTAGCTATAGCCACATACGTAACTATAGCTAATCTTTTATTTTCGTATCTTGTATTCCAAGCTACTGATTTTTCAGATACTTTACCACAATAAAAAATCCAAGCCATGAAAATAATATACTATACATTCTTCATTATTTTCAGTTGCATATCTATAGCTGAAGGACAGAATACATTTGAAAAAATATATGGAAGCAATCTTTTCGAGGAGGCAAAATCTGTTAGGCAAACTACTGATGGCGGCTATATTATTGGTACTAATCTAGTTAAAATTGATGATCTAGGAAATGAAGAATGGTCTCAACTCAACCCTACCCTTCTTCATTTGCTAATCTTACTGATGATCAAGGATATATCTTAATATATAGCAATGGTCAAACGATTAAATTCACCAAAGTAGCATCGAATAGAGATCTGGTGTGGGAAGGCTATTATAGTCAAGGTCTTTGGGCTAATATTGGAAATTATATAGAGCACGTCCAAAATGGCGGTTATATCGTCACTGGAAGATATCAAGATTTTTCTGGTTCAGGAATGCTTTTACTTAAACTGGATGAAGAAGGTAATAAGCTATGGAAAACCACTTTTAATGATCCAACTACTGCTGGTTTTAGTTTAGGTTTTGCAGTCCATCAGACGAATGACAATGGATATATCATTACAGGTTTTACGCATATAAATTATTATGAACCAACAAGGAATACAGATGTATTTATCGTAAAAACAGATAGTACAGGAACTGAACAATGAAGGAAATATTTTGGTGGAAATGCAGATGATTTAAAAGCTTTTATAATGCAAGATAATCAGGATAATTATTTTATGGCATGCAAGACTAAAAGCTATGGAGTTGGAGAATAATCTAATATGTATTTAATAAAATTAGATTCTGCTGGAGATTCTATCTGGACAAAAAACATTTGGAGGAGAATTAGAAGAATCAGCTATAAGACTTTGGTCAACGAATGATGGAGGCTGCATTGTAGTAGGAAAGTCAACTTCTTTTACATCTGGAAATTTTGATAGATATATTGTAAAAGTAGATCTAGATGGAAATACGCTTTGGACAAAAAACTATGGTGAAACTGGAGATCAAGTCATCAACTCTGTCCAACAAACTTCAGATAATGGATATATCATGACTGGTTACACGAATAGCATAAGAGTTGGAAATTTTGATATGTTGGTATTAAAAACGGATCCACTTGGAAATTCAGACACTACTTCGCCTATCAATGAAAATATGACTTCAATTATAAAATGTGATATTTATCCTAATCCAAGTAATGGTGTATTTTCTATAAAATCTGAATTAGAAATTTCAAGGATAGACATTTTTAATGTATTAAGAGAGATTATTTATTCAACAAACATTAATGCTAAACAAATAGAATTAAATTTGAATCAGAAATCAAAAGGAGTTTATTTTTATCAAATTTATGTAAATAATAATCAAGTAATCAAATCAGGGAAAGTAGTTTTTGAATAGACATTATTCCAAAATTATTTTTTATTAAAAATAATTGACAATCAGTTAATTGCAGGTTAATGTTCTATTCTGGAATAATCAATAATAAACGCAGAAAATTATTCTATTTAACTAGTTATTTACTGATGTTACGCACTTGTTTTTTATCATTACCTGAATTTTAATCATGAGCAAAGATAAGGACTGACCCCACCTTAAGAAACAACTTTTATAGCAAAAAGCAAATCCAAAAAATGATGATAAAAGACTATTTCTTCATACTCTATCTACTACTAATCCTCCTCTCTCCTTTTCAAAGTACATCGCAAAAAGTCAGTAATCAACTCGATCAATACATGGAGATGGTTCGTGCAGAATACTCTGGTCAAAACGCATTGGAAACAACTGCTTACGTTTCAGAACTCTGGCGTGCAACAGGTAATTCAGGTTTTGATTCTAGCATCTTTTACGTGCAAAAAATTTTAGAATCAGCTGGTTATCAATTAGAAAATGAAAATACTGATGCAAAATTAACGTATCGACTAGAACGTTATCCCTTACGCACACCAGCTTGGGATCCAATAGATGCAAGCCTATATTTGCCTGGATCGGATAAACCCCTACTTACTTTCAGCAGCAATCGCAACATGATTTGTATCAATAGTTTTTCAACACCTGCTGCTGGCGTGGAGGCTGAAGTTGTTTATTTAGAATCATGTGATAAAAAAGCTTTTGAAGGACTCGATCTTAAAGGCAAAATTGTATTAGCTGATTGCCAGCCCTATACCCTATTCAAAAGGGCAGTTGAGGATAAAGGCGCTATCGGAATCTTGTCTTATGGGATTCCAGATTATAATCAACCTGAAAAATTTCAACATTCCATTCCATTCAAAAGCATCCCTTTTAATAGTGAATATAAAACGTGGGCTATTAATCTCTCATATGCTGCCAGAACAGCAATTCATGCTGAACTGAAAAAAGGACCATTGAAAGTAAAAGTTCAGATTGATACTAAAATATATCCTGCTGAAGAACTGACTTTGATCGCAGAAGTACATGGAGGTAAAATGCCAGAGGAGCGATTTGTCTATAGTGCACATGTTCAAGAACCTGGTGCCAATGATAATGCTAGTGGAGTTGGAGCACAAGCTGAAATGGCTAGAGTAGCAGCAACTTTAATGCAAAATGGAGATATTGCTCCCGATCGTACCCTTACCTTTTTGTGGGGAGTTGAAATTCGTTCTACTCATCGATATATCGAGCAAGATAGTTTGCGAGCAACTGGTATTCGCTGGGGTATGGCTCTAGATATGGTTGGAGAAGATACTGAAAAAACGGGCGGTACTTTTCTCATAGAAAAAATGCCTGATCCTTCCGCTATCTGGACTAGAGGAAATGATAAACATACTGAATGGGGTGCGAGCAAAGTAGATGAAGAAGATTTCAATCCGCATTATTTCAATGATTTTATTGAGTTTGTTTGTCGAAAGCAGGCTGCAGTTTCCAACTGGACAGTCAACACCAATCCATTTGAAGGAGGGAGTGATCATCAACCTTTTTTAAATGCAAAAATTCCTGGCTTATTGCTGTGGCATTTTACTGATGTTTTTTATCATACAGATGCTGACAGAATTGATAAAGTCTCCTCCATCACACTGACCAATGTAGGAATCAGTGCTTTGTCTTCTGGTCTGATGCTGACCAACAGTTCTGAAAATACTGCTAGAGATGTTTTACGAATAACGGAGCATGCTGCCTCGAAGCGATTAAAAATAGAAGGCAAACTATCTCAAAATGCCATTCAATCAGGAAAAAGTGTGGCGG
>JBNMOV010000460.1:0-3988 GCA_051275765.1 Maribacter sp.
CCATAGGTTTTAGTAAGATTTAACGAATACCTAATCATGAATATATCTTCAAAGTTACCTAGGGTAGGAACAACTATTTTTACCGTCATGTCCCAATTAGCGAGAGAATACAATGCTGTGAATTTATCACAGGGTTTTCCTAATTTTGACTGTGATGAGCAACTCAAAGATCTGGTCACTTTCTATATGGCACAAGGGAAAAATCAATATGCTCCAATGCCTGGCTTACCAGAACTTCAAAAAGCCATCTCAAATAAGGTCAACAGTTCCTATAATATCAGCGTTTCTCCAGAAGATGTCACGATAACAGCAGGAGCTACGCAAGCATTATATAATGCGATAACAGCGACCATAAAACCTGGCGATGAAGTTATTATAATAGAACCTGCTTATGATAGCTATCGTCCAGTCATCCAATTATGTGGTGGTATTCCTCGAATATATGAATTATCCGCACCTGATTATAGGGTAGATTGGAAATCACTTTCTAAGCTAGTCTCAGGAAGTACAAAAATGATCATCATCAATAATCCACATAATCCCCTTGGAAAAATATTCCAAAAAGAAGATTTGGAAGCATTATTGAAAATAGTGGACGGTACAGATATTCTTATATTAAGTGATGAGGTGTATGAGCATATTGTTTTTGATAATCAAGAACACTGGAGTGTATTGAAATTTCCAGAATTGCGTAAGCGTAGCATGGTTGTTTTTTCCTTTGGTAAGACTTTTCATAATACAGGATGGAAAGTAGGATATAGCATCGCACCTTCTTTTTTGACTAAAGAAATCAGGAAAATACACCAGTTTAATGTCTTTTCTGTGAATACGCCAGTGCAATATGCCTTGGCAGAATATTTACAGAATCCGGAAAGTTATAGTGGCTTAGGTCAACTCTATCAAGGTAAAAGAGATTTCTTTCAGCATGCAATGAAAGATTCTCGCTTAGTTCCTTTAACTTCAGAAGGTTCTTACTTTCAATTATATGATTACTCTGCCATCAGCGATGAACCAGACACAGAATTTGCTAAACGACTGACTACGGAATATGGTGTAGCTGCTATTCCTATTTCTGTATTTTATACTCATAAAAGAGATGAGAAGGTGATTCGCCTTTGTTTTGCTAAAACAGAAGCTGTTTTGGCGGAAGCTGCTAAGTTGCTGACAAAAGTTTAATTTAATCCTTAATGGTTGCTAGTTAAACATTAAATTTATAGATGTTAGGATGGTTAGATAATTAAGTTAAAACAGCTTCTAACTTAAAATACCTTCATTTATTCGCTTAAACAGTAAATTATGTATAAACTCATTACTATTCTTTTTCTTCTATTTTTTTCAATAACCATACATACACAAAATACAGTAGGTCTGATTGAGTATGATGCAGAACAGGCATTTGATGGATATAATTTATTTTTCCCACATACTCAGGGTAAAGTTTTTCTAATCAATAACTGTGGAGAAATAGTGAACCAATGGGAAGATGACAATTATACCCCAGGGAATACTGTAGAGTTGACAGAAGAAGGAAACATATATATATGTAAAGGAAACGGAGTACTTTCCAATCCAGATATCCATGCAGGAGGAGCAGGAGAAAAAGTGGAACTAAGAGATTGGGATAATAGTCTACTTTGGGAATTTACCTATAATGATGAAACCAAAAGGATGCACCACGATATAGCTGTACTTCCTAATGGAAATGTATTGGCGATAGCATGGGAACTAAAGAATGAGGAAGCGTGTATCCAAGCAGGAAGAGATCCTAGTTTATTAATAGATAATAAATTGTGGCCAGATCATATTGTAGAAGTACAGGTGTATGGAGATAATTCAGGAGAAATCGTATGGGAATGGCATGCATGGGATCACCTTATCCAAGACATAGATCCAACCAAAGACAATTATGGCGTAGTAGCAGATCATCCAGAGAGAATTAATATTAATTATGAAACCAATGGATCAGGGGCGGATTGGTTGCATACGAATGCTGTGGATTATAATCCAATTCTGGATCAAATTATCATTAGCGTACCCACATTCAGTGAGGCATGGATTATAGATCACAGTACGACTATAGCAGAAGCGGCAGGAAGTCAGGGAGGACAGAGTGGAAAAGGTGGCGACTTATTGTATAGGTGGGGAAATCCACAGGCTTATGATAATGGTACAGAAGAAGATCGTAAATTATTTTATCAGCATGATGTCCATTGGGTAGATATGGGTTTGGATGATACTCACCCCGATTTTGGAAAGATAGCTGTTTTTAATAATCGAATAGGTGTTGAATTTTCTGCTGTTAGTATGTTTGTTCCTGAATTATTGGCAGATAATTCTAATTATGAAATGGATAATGGAACATTTTTACCTGTAGATTTTGACTGGACTTATTTACATTCTCCACAAGAAGAAATGAAGTCTCAAATTCTATCCAGTGTCCAAAGATTACCTAATGGAAATACACTTATAGGAGTAGGAAGGCGAGGTACAGCATTTGAAATTACGCCAGCAGGAGATGTGGTTTGGAAATATATTAATCCTATTACGGCAGATGTTATTATATCTCAAGGAGATCCTGCACCATTCTTTATCAATCTTTTCTTTGCTATGAAAAGATATGCTACAGATTTCGCAGGCTTCGAAGGAAAAACACTAGACGCTATAGGACATGTAGAGATGAATCCAGATACGGAATATTGTGATTTTCTTTTGGATGTAGAAATAGCAGGATATTTTGAAGATGTCAATATTTATCCTAATCCAGTGACTGATGTGATAAGAATAGATTTAGGAGAAAAGGCTACTGATGCTGAATCAATAGAAGTATTTAATATCCTAGGAGAATCCATCTATCAAGCGAATACGAATAATGACGCTTTCCTAGAAATTATTACATCCGATTGGGCGAATGGAATGTATATGATCAGTATTAATGGTACAAATGCTAAAAAAGTAACAGTGGTTAAATAGACTTCTTTATTTAGGGATAAAAATCCTCTTGGAGTCTTTGTGATTTCAAGAGGATTTCTTTTCTTCATTCTTTCACTAAGGAACTTTTTCTTAGAAAACATCCTTTAGCATATAGTAAAACGAAGCTGCTGCTTTAATTTGACTTTATAAAATTATTATAGTCAATTTTTAACTGATTGAGGCACAAAAAGCAGCTAAAAAAGAGACGTAATAAATTAAATCAGCTTCTAATCATGCAAAATATATACTTTACCTCAGACCATCACTTTGGTCATAAAAACATCATTAAGTTTTCCAATAGGCCTTTTGCTTCAGTGGATGAAATGGATCAAGAAATGATCAATCGTTGGAACGAAAAGGTACAGCCCAATGATAAAGTTTATCATCTTGGTGATGTAGGTTTATGCTCTCCTGGAAGACTCAAAAAAATCCTCGATCAACTCAACGGACATATCTTCCTCATCAAAGGAAACCACGAAAAATCTGCACTCGCTTGTAGGGATAGATTTGAGTGGATAAAGGATTATTATGAATTAAAAGTAGATGATGTAGATTGCAAAAAAGGCGTTCAGCTCCTTTGTCTTTTTCACTATGCTCAACGCACTTGGAATGCCGGACATTGGGGAACATATCATTTATATGGACACTCTCATGGCAGTTTGCCAGATGATCCTGCTGCTCGTTCTTTTGATGTGGGCGTGGATTGTCATGATTTTTATCCAATTTCCTATGATGAAGTGAAAATTATTATGGATAGGAAGAATTGGGTGGCTCCGTTTGGATAGGGCCTTCCCATTTTGTTTTCCAGAATACCAATATTTTTAATGTCTATGATGATGAGGGGATCACCATTTCTATGTCCAGGAGGAGGTCCTTTTCGTTTTTCTTCTTTGAATGAGAGTGTTTATTAAACTGTGTCTGCTAAAAAAAGCATAATTTAGCTATATGGCAAAAGATAATAATATTAAGAAGAAATCATCTGTTGATGACTTTGATTTTGAGCTCTATCAAAAAGAAG
>JBNMOV010000461.1:0-3986 GCA_051275765.1 Maribacter sp.
ATAATTCGGCTGAAATAGGAGCAGAAATTGGTACACTATTTTTAGAAGAAGTAGTTGGTGGATTACTGTATGGTTTACTAATAGGCTTCTTAGGATTAAAGCTTATTCAATCATTAAAAGAAAATCCACAATTAGCCGTAATGATAAGTCTTGCTGTTGTAATGGGAGGAACAGCTGGAGCATTTATGCTAGAAATATCTGCACCATTAGCGATGGTTGTAGCAGGATTATTAATTGGACATAAAATTCACGTAAATGAAGATAAAAGTCCTATACAAAAAGCCATCAATTCCTTTTGGGAAATTTTAGATGATGTCTTTAATGGAATTCTGTTTGTTCTTATTGGATTGGCGATTCATTTATTAGACTTTAGTACCAGTTATATTTTGCTAGGTATTCTTGCAATATTCATTGTACTTTTTGCAAGATTTATTTCTGTACTCTTACCATATTCATTATTAAAGCACGAAGAAGAAAAGCCAATTAAAACGATAGCGATTTTAACTTGGGGAGGATTGCGAGGTGGTATTTCTATTGCATTAGCATTAAGTTTAAGTAAAGAACTTTCGGGAGATATCATACTTCATATAACTTATATTATCGTGTTATTTTCGATTATTGTACAAGGGTTAAGTGTTGGTAAGGTTGTTAAGAAGTTATATTCTTAAAGCTAATTTATTGAAGTTGTTTAAATAGGGTATGCAATAAATCGTAAACTCTATTATGGTTTTGAAGTCAAATGAAACAACTCAAGTTCTTTTATGTTGTCATTTTAGTTCAAAACCAGAATAGATGAAATATCCATTAATCCTTAGCATATTTTTACTCGTTTCTAACGTCCTTCTAGCCCAAGACCAAAAAATACTCATCACGGGAACAGTTGTAGAAAGCAATAGCGAACAAGCTGTTGAATTTGCTACTGTAATGATTGAAGATAGCAAAACTAAAACGCTGATTACAGGAGTGACAACAGAAATGGATGGCACTTTTGAGGTAGAAACAACGGCGACTGATTTTTATGTAAAAATTAGCTTCATAGGTTTTAATAATAAGGTTGTTGAAGATTTTGTCATTGAAAAAGGGAAAGTGAATTTGGGAGTTATTCTGCTTACAGAAGATAGCCAAATGTTGGATGAAGTTGTTGTTAGAGCTGAAAAATCCCAGACGGAATTCAAACTAGATAAACGAGTATTTAATGTGGGACAGGATTTGAGTAGTACGGGAGCGAGTGCTTTGGAGGTTTTGAATAATGTACCTTCTGTCAATGTAACTATCGAAGGAGAGATTAATTTACGAGGTAGTTCTGGTGTTCAGATTTTGATCAATGGGAAACCGTCTGTTTTAGCGAATGAACAAGGGGGAGCATTAGGAACGATTACGGCAGACATGATTGAAAAAATAGAAGTGATCACGAACCCTTCTGCCAAATATGATGCAGAAGGTACTGCTGGAATTATTAATATTGTTCTTAAAAAAGAAGAAAGAAAAGGGCTAAATGGTTCTGCGACAATTAATACAGGGATGCCACACAATCATAGTTTTGGTTTGAGTTTGAATCGTCGTACAGAGAAGTTTAATCTCTTTAGCCAGGCAGGAGTAGGTTATCGAGAATTGCCTAGAGATTCTAGGAATATTAATCGAAATCTTATTAATAATACTGCTGTATTCACCGATGGTGTAGAATACAGAAATGAGACTTTTTATAATCTCATATTAGGAGCTGATTATTATATCAATCCTAATAATGTACTAACACTTTCTGGTAGTTTTGCTTACGAAGTAGAGGATCAGCCTTCGCAGACAGATTTTAGTTTTGAAGATTCTCTAGGCAATGTCACGAGAGAATGGAATAGGAATGAAAGCACAGAAGCGACCAATCCTAAGTACCAATACGAGTTACAATATAAAAGAATCCTGAAAGGAGATAAGGATCACACTTTATTGGCAAGTGCCTTGGGTAATTTTTTTGGAAAAAAGCAATCTTCTGAATTTACAAATACATTTACATTAGGTAGTGAAGCCTTTTCCAATCAACAGACGGAAACGCAGTTCCAAGAAGGAAAATATACCTTCAATGTTGATTATACCAAGCCTATAAAGGAAAAAATCACCTTAGAAGTTGGAGCTCAATATGTACTCAATAATGTGAGTAATGATTTTGAGGTGAGAGATGATGTAAATGGGGAATGGGTGGCAGATCCTAATCTGACCAATGTTTTTGAATATGATCAGAAAGTATTGGGCGTATATGGAACTGGTGCTTATGAGACAGATAAATGGGGTGTGAAATTAGGATTGAGAGTAGAAAATACGGATCTCAGAACGCTACTCGTCAATACGAATGAAGCTAACCAGCAACGCTTTACGAATTTATTTCCAACAGTACATACATCCTATAAAGTGACGGAAGCATTTTCTATGCAAGCAGGATATTCTCGACGAATTTATAGACCACGATTATGGAGTTTGAATCCGTTTTTCAATATTAGAAATAATTTTTCTATCTGGACAGGAAACCCTGATTTGTTGCCAGAATTTACAGATTCTTATGAAGTATCTAGTATTTATATTAGAGAAAAAACTACCCTGAGTGTGAGTGTTTTTCATCGCTATACGACTGCAGTAGTAGAACGTATTTCTACCTTTGAAGATAATGTTAATACGACAAAACCATTTAATATAGGAACAAATCGTTCCACAGGTGTAGAGGTTAATGCTAAATATACACCCATTAAAAAGGTAACTTTTACAGGCGATTTTAATTTTAATTACTTCAATAGACAAGGAGAATTAGATGCGACATCTTTTGATTTTGCTGCCAGCCAATGGTCATCTAAAGTAACTTCCAAATTTAAGCTTCCCTACGAAATAGACTTTGAAATAACAGGTCATTACCAATCTAGACTTCAAACCGTTCAGAGTAAAAACTCTAGGAATATATTCGCTGACTTGGGTATTAGGAAAAAAATAATGAAAGGAAAGGGTGTTATTAATTTCAGTGTCAGAGATGTTTTTGCAACAAGAGTAAGAGAAAGCGAAACCAACCAACCTGATTTTTATATTTATAGTCGTCGCCAAAGAGGAAGGTTTGTCACGCTTGGATTTAGTTTAGGTTTTGGAAAAGGAGAGGCGATGGAGTTTTCTGGTCAGAAAAGATACTAGAATTTCACCTCTGAAAAATTAAAGAACCCATGTTTGTATTGACGAACAAGGGGTCTTTAATTTTAATGGTATGAGATCTTAAGGCGTAATAATTACCTTCTGATAGATTCGTTCATCAGCTGTTTCTAATTGGATGAAGAAAAGACCACCATCTTCGACTCCTTCAATATGTTGATCATAATGATACTCCTCTGGGGTTAACAGCGGAGTGTTTCCTTCCTCAATGATTTCTCCTTTTTTCCAATTCAGTGGCATAGCCACTTTATACTCGTCAGACACTTGTAAAGCTTCCAAAGCTCTTAGTATTTCATCCATATTTCTACCTACATTTAAAGGACAGTACATGATGAGCCTTACTTTTTTCTTAGGATCGATGAAGAAAACAGCTCTTACTACTGCTGTTGTACTTTCATTAGGTTGAAGCATTCTATATAGCTTCGATACCTTCATGTCCAAATTGGCAATGATTGGAAAATCAAATAAAATGCCCATATTTTTGTGGACATTATTTATCCAAACTAGATGAGTATGGATACTATCGATACTCAGACCAATGAGCTCTGTATTCATCGCCTCAAACGCTGATTTTCGCTCTGCAAATCCACTCATTTCTGTGGTGCAGACAGGTGTAAAGTCAGCTGGATGAGAAAACATAACTACCCATTTATCTTATGTATATTCAGAAAATTTGATTTTTCCTTTTGTCGTTACTGCTTCAAAATCGGGTGTATCATCCCAATTCTTGGCATTTGAAATATTTGAGTCACCATGTAGGATTTTTTTTAATTAATGAAATTATATAATCTGTTATCGTTATTTTGAAA
>JBNMOV010000462.1:0-3980 GCA_051275765.1 Maribacter sp.
ATTTTCCTCAAAAAAATTGGTTTACTGTAAAGAGTAAAGCAGATAAGAATAATCTTGCTATTGCATATGAAAATCCAAAAAATCCAGATGGCGAACCATTGAAAACAGGACTTTATATCGATAGATTGACAGGTTATCCATACCCAAGTGCAATGGGGATACTATTTGCTAGAAAAGATAGAGCATTAATGGATGTGACAGGTGTGTTTAAGTACAATAAAAAAAATGATCAATTCATATTTGGAGATTCATTAAAACTGACTACAGGTAGTTACAAAGGAAATACATTTGTAGTAGATGCCACGAGTAATGAATGTGTCGCTACAGGTGAATTCAATATAGGAGAGGGTGTGAAATTCTTTCAGCCTAAGGTAGCGGGTATAGCAAAATTAGGATTTGTTAGAATGTCAAAGGATTCTACAGGTAATGCTTCCCTAGGGAAGCAAAAACTGCAGATGGAATTAATGGCTGGTATCAGTTATAAATTACCAGATGCTGCTATAAAGGCAATGGTCAAGGATCTACAGCAGAATACCTATGATGTCAAGAATATAGAACTGAACAAAACATATGCAGAAATGCTGCCAGAGGTAGTGGGTGCTTTCGCAAAGACAGAAAAAACCTATAAACAGATTGTAGGTAATTTTAGATCTACAGAAAAAGTAACCTTGCCTAATACAGAGAAACATCTCTTTTTCTTTAGTTATTTACCTATGAAATGGAATTCAGATTTAAATTCTTTGATATCCAGACAAAGAACAGCCGGATTATCTCAAGTAAACGGACAGAGCATCAATAAAATGGTAGAGGCATATGTAGAATTTCGTATGCCAGGAAATAAAGAAGATGGAATGCATCTATACATCAAGAATCCATCATCCAATGGAGGACATTATTATTATTTCAAATACAAGGATGGCATTCTACAGACCTGTTCTAGTAATCCATTGTATAATAATGCAATATTAGGAGGAAAGAAAAAGGAATTGGAAATCAAAATGGGGAAAGAAGGCGTATATCAAGTAGAACCTATTTCAGATGTATCCGCAGAAATGTTTAAGGCTAGGATAAAGAGAGCTTGGTAAGTTTTAAAGAATTTGTAGGTAAAATTATCCTACAACAAAAAATTGATACTATCAAAAAAGTGTTTAATACAGATTTCAATTTAAACTAGTGGTTTCATAGTCTTAATATAGTAGTTAAACACAAGTAATATATCCGCTATTTTATAGGATAAACCGTATAAGGAGTTTATACTTTCATATTCCCTTAAGTTGAAAAAATTGGGTCAGGCTATTAATTATAGCGTGACCCTTTGTTTATATATGATAATAAACTGAATTTTGCTGATTAATATTCCACTCAAAAGAACGGATAGTAAGCTCCCTCCGTTGGCATTCAGCCTCAAACCAATACATGATTACTTTCTCAATTCTCCACAAAGGCACTTTTAATTTCCTTTCCAGACTCGATTGATTTAAATGAGAATATAAGTTTGCATACCTGTTGCAGAATTTTTTATTATCGGAACCAATAATATAATGCTTTTTTAATATTTTTTCAACAGGTTTTTGAGAAAATTTTATAAATAACTAATTATTTTTCAATGAGTTATATGATTTTTTTTAAAGGTGTTTCCAAATTTTTAATTTATTAAGCCCCTCCTCCAATTATATAAATCAATCTAAATAGTAAGGGGTACTAGATCATTTTTTTTTTAATAATTACAGTTAAACAGATAAAGTGTATAATTATATATTTTATCTGTTTAACTGTTTTCTAATAAAAAACAACTATTATTGCACAATACTATTACATTTGCCCACCTAAGGAAAACGACTTAAAAACTAGGCAATCCTTTCTTATAGCTCTACTTAAGCTAAATTCAAAATAAGATTCGTACCCCTTTGAATTACTATTTAATTTCACATGTCAAAATTTTAACAAATGAGGATTTTTACATTTTTTATATTACTTTTTCTTTCTCAATTAGCGATTGGGCAAATAACCGTTACTGGAATCGTTTCTGATGAGTCCAATAACGAATCTTTAATTGGAGCTACGATCACTATTAAAGGTGTAGATGTAGGAACGACTACAGAATTTGATGGTAGCTATTCCTTAGACGTTCCAGATGAAAATACAACCTTGATTTTTAGTTATACAGGTTATGAATCCCAAGAAATTGCCCTTGAAGGTAGGAGTAAATTAGACGTTTCTCTTTCTTCTGGTGTAGCTATTTCTGAGGTTATCATAATTGGTAGTCGTGGACAAGGAAGAACTAAACTCACAACAGCAGTTCCTGTTGACATCATTGATGTAACGGAATTGGTCAAGACTTCTCCCCAAGTCAATTTGAATCAGATTCTTAATTATGTAGCACCTTCTTTTACCTCTAATGTACAAAACATTTCAGATGGAACGGATCACGTAGATCCAGCTTCTCTTAGAGGTTTAGGACCTGATCAGGTTTTGGTTTTAATTAATGGAAAAAGAAGACACACTTCTTCATTAATTAATGTAAATGGAACATTTGGACGAGGAAACGTAGGAACTGACCTTAATGCTATTCCTTCTGCATCAATTGCTAGGATTGAGATTTTAAGAGATGGAGCTGCAGCTCAATATGGTTCTGATGCCATTGCTGGAGTTATCAATATTATCATGAAGCAAAGTACGGACGAGTTGAGCATAAATCTTACGTCAGGTGCTAATTTTACTAAAAATGCCAACAACCAAACAGGTGGTATTGATGGAGCAACAACTAACTTGAGTGCCAATTATGGCATAGCTCTAGGAGATAAAGGTGGTTTCATTAATTTTACTGGAGACTTTGATATCAGAAAGGATTTCAGTCGAATGAAAGAATGGGAAGGTAATATTTTCAATCTTTATAATACCACTGAAAGATTTGCTGCTGCTGATGGATATGATATTTCATTATTGGGAGATGACGATGTATCAGATGTCATTCAATATGCAGGAGCTGCTGGTATTGACTTAGCAGGAGCAACTACAAAAACAGAATTACAAGGCATTCTTTCTGCAGATAATACTACTTCAGAATTAGCTGCTAGATCATTGGAAAGGTCTGATTTTAATATGAGAGTAGGACAATCCAGATTAAGAGGAGGAAGATTCTTCGCTAATATGGCCATTCCTTTTGGTGATAGCGGAACAGAATTTTATACCACTGCAGGATTTGGTAAAAGAGCTGGAAACTCTGCTGGATTTTATAGACTTCCTAACCAATCAAGAACCTTTACACCTGTTTATGGAAATGGATTCTTACCTGAAATAAATTCTAAGATTACAGATCAGTCCTTATCCTCTGGAATTCGTGGAACGATCAAGGATTGGAATGTAGATTTTAGTAATACTTATGGTAAAAATTCTTTCGCATTTGAAATCTCTAATACCTCAAATGCTTCTATGTTGAATGCAACACCTACCAGATTTGATGCAGGTGGATTCTCATTTACACAGAATACAACTAATTTAGACCTCAGTCGTAATTTCGACGTATTATCAGGTTTCAATGTAGCTTTTGGAGCGGAACATAGATTTGAAAATTATGCGATTAACGCAGGACAAATAGAATCTTATGCACAATATGATGTTGATGGAAACCCGATCACTAAGGATTCACAGACTCCAAGAACAGACTTCTTCGGAAATTCTAGACCTGGTGGATCTCAAGTATTCCCTGGATTTGGTCCAGCCAATCAAATTTCACAAGATAGAAGTAGTGTCGCTGGATACCTTGATTTAGAAGCTGATGTAACAGATAAGTTATTATTGGGTGTAGCTACGAGATATGAAAATTACTCTGATTTTGGTTCTACTATCAATGTGAAAGGTGTGGCAAGATATAGAGCTACAGATAATATTAGTATTAGAGCAGCAGGAAATACTGGATTTAGAGCACCATCTCTTCACCAACTCAACTATAACTCTACTTCTACTATTTTTGATCAAGC
>JBNMOV010000463.1:0-3967 GCA_051275765.1 Maribacter sp.
AATAACCAGGATAACCAGAATTGGCAATTACTTGCAACTCAAAATCTAGTCGTTCCTTAATTTCTGGCGTAATCGTACTATAGCGTTTTTTCGCTCCTTGAAAAGTAATATGACGCAGATATTCATCCTGTGTTTTGAACTGTGCAGGAATTTGATACGCAGGAAGTAATACATCACGAGCGAGTTCCAAAGTATCTACTTTACCATAGACATCCATTGTATTATCAATGGCTTCTGGTATGTCATGAAACAGGTTATTCATTTCAGACTGTGTCTTGAAATAGAAATCAGAACTAGGAAATCTGAAACGTTTTTCATCATTGATTAATGATGCTGTATTCACACAAAGCAAAATATCATGTGGTTCTGAATCTTCTTCTTCTATATAATGCGAATCATTTGTTGCAATGATTTTGATATCATATTTCCTCGCTAGTTTGATGAGTTCTTGATTAATATCTTCTTGACTAATACCTAATTGATCGATATTTTCTAGTCCTCTATGGCGTTGTATTTCGATATAAAAATCTTCTCCAAAAACATCTAGCCACCAGCGAGTTAACTCATCTGCTTTTTCTAGATCGCCCTTCATTATAGCTTGTGGAATCTCTGCACCTATACAGCAAGAAGAAGCAATAAGCCCTTCTGTATGTTGCAATAAAATCTCCTTATCTATCCTAGGAAATTTAGAATATAATCCTTCTATAAAACCTATGGAACAGAGCTTGCACAGGTTCTCGTAGCCCTTTCTATTTTTTGCTAATAATAACTGATGAAAACGTCTATCCTTTTGACCTTTAGCCCTAGAAAATGACTTATGATGACGATCTTTTACCATATAAAATTCGCAACCAACGATAGGCTTCACTCCATTCTTATTCGCTTCTGCCACAAATTTGAATGCACCAAACATATTACCATGATCTGTCAATGCTACGCCTTTCTGTCCATCAGCAGAGGCTTTTTTCATGATTGCACCTATTTCGGATGCTCCATCTAAAAGAGAATATTGAGTATGGCTATGTAGGTGTATGTATTCTGGCATTTCGCTGAAATAAAAGTGAATAGTTAATAATGAAAGAGTGAATAGTTGAGTAATTTACTCACATCCATATCTAACAAACTAAGTGGAATGATGGTTTTCTTCTTGGGGGTGAAGATACGAAAAAGGGGTGAAAATCAGAAGGGTTTTAACACTAGGAATTTATTCTAGTTGGATATCATGAGCTTATAAGTTTTAGAGAAAAAATCATTGTAAATATTTACAAAATATATATTATCAGGTAAATCCAATAGGGTAAAATCTTTTTTTATATGCTGATAAATGGTCACCTCTTTACTAGATAAAACCTGTTATCCAAGTGTATTATATATCGTAATAGTACCTTGAAATAAATTATCTGATTGGTTTTCTATGAAAAATAGGCCGTTGTTAGGATTGGGAAAGATGACGAAGTTAGGGGAATTAGATTCTTCTCTATTACAAGAAAAACCTAGGGTATCTAAATTGAAAAAATCTTTTATTTGGGTTTCTATATGACAAGGTCTTTCTTGTATGAAATTCACGCATTCTGTCGCGATGTCATTTTCCCATGTATCCATATTTTCTGGAAAAGTCCAACGCTGGATATGTCGAGGTATTTCTGGTTCGTATATTTTCTTGATGTCCAGTAATTGGGGAAGAATATTGTTTGGTTGGAAGTTTTGATGAAGCAGCGTAGTAAACCGTTCTATGAATTTCTGTACGAATATTTCATTTCTTAATAAGCCTCTGAACAAGGCAGTAGAACCTACTGGATTAGGCCAGATTATACTCGTATCTTCATTGGTACAGTGCTCAAACATATTATAATCTGGATTCCCAAACCCAGCATCCAAATCAAAAAACATCCATCTCCATTTTCCATTAAAATCATCAGAACGCCATCCTTTGATATTATTGACTGGCCAATCATAATTATTGAGATACATTTCTGCTATCTGATAATTAATATAATGAACAATATCTAATTGACTTTCTACGTATTTATAATTTACTGATTCTGATAAATCATTTTCACGAATAAAATTCAATAGATCTATATAATTGCTATTTCCCAAATATTATTCATTTCTACAGATTCCCGATCTATGCCATAGGTGTATTCTATAAATTTTTCATCCAGCCTATCTTTTATGGTATGAATTCCCCAATATTCCCCATTTAAAAATACAATTACAGGACGATAATCTTGGCTAGCCAAATCCATATCACGGACTATTTCGTTTGCTAAATCATCTTTGATAATGGTATGATGATACCATGCTCCCATAGTAGTTCTGAGTGTAAAATTTTCATATTGGTCAAAAGATTTTTGAGGTAATAATGGATAATTAAAATGCTTCGCTCCGTATTCATCTCTAGCATATAATCTCAAGCTTTTTTGAGCTAATTTTCTTGTTACGCCTCCACTGATACGAACACCTGCATCTTGTGAAAATTCTACTACCCCATTCTCATCAAAATAAGTAATATGCACATCTCTTTCCCATTCTCTACCTCTTAAATAATAATTTCCTGTGGTATTAATATTGGGAGATTTATAAGTTATTCCTGGAACATAAATCCCTCTTTCCTCATCAAAAAAACCATCAGATTCTGTGATAAGTGAAATCACTGGCATTTCATATTTATCTGACATTTCTTCGCCAATAAAATAAGTCTGCGAAGAAATGTGACTCGTACGTATTCCATTATAAAAAGAAGCATACCTGATAGTATATGCCTTGTCTATCAAGTCATCAGGGGATTTCCATTTTGCTGCTTCGTTTTCAAGATCAGGGGGAGTGGTAACCATTTCAGTCAGCAGATTGGACATGGATGTCCTATCATTAATAAAAAAGGAATCGGGAAAAATAGGCGATATGATCGTTGGTGGACTTCCATCTGTAGTGAAGTGAATTTCATGTCCTGTTAGAGATTCTACCTTTTGGTAAAAGGGAGAAGAATGAAACCCTTGAGGATGAGAAAAAGATAATTGATCATTGAGACTATTGGAACTTCCAGGGCTGGGATTATTGAGTTCATAGGTTTCAATGGCGGCGTCTGGCAATCTTCCAAAGGAAACATCTTCGCCAAGAGACACTGAAAAAAATTGGTCGATGATAATTCCGTTTTTAGCCAGTAAAATATCTTCACCATCAGATGATATTTTGAAATTACTGTGTAATTCGTCTCCTTGTTTATCCTTTCCTGATGCAAATATAAGTAGATAGGAATAAGCATTTATTTGCATTGTAGGAAAATCCCATTTATCCAAATCGTCTATATCATCAGACAAACTGTAATTAGATAAATCTATCGCTATATCTGTGTTATTAAAAAATTCAATCCAGTCATTATAATCACCATCTTCATCCATTATGATCGCCTCATTATCTGACATGATTTCATTGATAAAAATGCCTTGCCCCTGAAGTGTTGTAATGGATAATAATAGTAAAAATAGGGTTTGCTTCATTCGTTGTGAATAATTATAATTTACAAGAAATTCAATAAAAGGATGGTTTTCTTATTGAACGTAAGGTATGGAAAAGCTGTGGGATTTGGATAGGGTTTAACACTGTTGGTTTTGATTTCTGGACTGGAATTGAGAGAGATAATTTATTAAGATTCAACTGTAAGAAGAATACTTTATTGTAATAATATAATTACTTCTCTTCCAACGCCAATTCATCAATCATCTTCCTAGCATTCTCATTAGCAGAATTCAGCATCAAAGACTTCTCATAAGCCTTAACAGCCTCATCTTTCTTCCCCAATTTCATCAAACATTCTCCATAACTATCAAATGTATTGAAGGCATTAGGATATAATTCTGTATTTAATTTAAAAACCTTTAATGCGTCATTCAATTTATTTTTAGCTAAAAGTTGATAACCTAATGTATTTATTTCGCTTTCAGAAATATGATATTCAGATGCTTGT
>JBNMOV010000464.1:0-3958 GCA_051275765.1 Maribacter sp.
TTAGTTTCATGTAAACAAAACAAAGATATTCTATTTGTTAATAACGGTTTTATATATTTTAAAAATTATAATTATTACATAACTCCTTCTATATGAGAGTTAAACGGGTTTTTGTAAAAGTGACCATGTCAAAAAAATGTTTTGTCAAATATTTTAGCAAATAACTTTACCCCAAAAGACTAACGTACTCGAAAAGGGTTATCCACAGAAAATTGACAGTTACCAACAACTGTTGGTAACTCAGAAAACAAAACCAAATTAACTACATAATATAGTTCTGTGTTAGCTTTGTGAGTGAGCGTAAGAACAAAACTTAGAGAATGCTTAAAATCAGCTTTTGATTTGAATTTAGGCATCCTTTTGAGATATATTTTAGATTGAATTATTGTATCCCCCAATCCTAATAAATTATATTAGGATAATCACTAAACTAATCAAGGACTTTACAAAAAATCCTTGAAACAATAACGAACTAGAAAATTCTCCTTATCTTTTTATCATGGTATCGTTTTAAATTATAATGATTTAGCGAGATCCTACTCATACCAAAAGTAAACTAACGGGCTTTTCCTTCTGAGTTGAACATTCAGGAACAGTTATTTATCTCGTTAATATTAAGGTATAATTCATATTATAATGGCAGAAGATCCAACAAAGAAAACACAGTTTGCAAAGACTAAATATCCAGCTAAAAATAGCAACGGAGAATTGTCAGACTTTGTGTTTGGCAAAGTTCCACCACAAGCCATTCCGCTAGAGGAAGCGGTTTTGGGTGCATTGATGTTGGATAAGGATGCACTTCCTGTAGTAATAGATATTCTACGAGGAGAAAGTTTCTATTCAGATGCTCATACAGCTATTTTTAAGGCGATGCTTAGGCTTTTTGAGCGTTCGCAGCCTGTAGATATGCTGACGGTTACAGAAGAGCTCAAAAAGTCAGGAGAGCTGGATAAAATAGGAGGAGCTTATTATCTAGTAGAATTGACGAATAGGGTAGCTTCTGCTGCCAATATCGAATATCATGCTCGTATCATTTCTCAAAAACACATTCAAAGAGAATTGATTCGTGTTTCTACGAAAACAATAAAAGACGCATTTGAAGATACCACAGATGTCTTTCAATTATTGGACGAAGCAGAACAAGGATTATTCTCCATTACACAACAGAACTTGAGTCGTGGTTATGAAGGCATGAGCTCACTATTGAGTAAACTCCAAAAACAAATGGAGGAACTCACAGAGAAGGAGGATGGCCTTACAGGAGTACCTACAGGTTTCACAGAATTGGATAGAATAACATCTGGTTGGCAGCCATCAGATTTAATTATCGTAGCAGCTCGTCCTGGTATGGGTAAGACGAGTTTTACATTGGCACTCGCCAAGAATGCTGCTTGTGATTTCAATAAACCAGTAGCCTTATTCTCGCTGGAAATGTCTAGTGTGCAATTAGTACAAAGGCTAGTTTCTCTAGAATCAGAAATTTCTGGTAGCAAAATGCGTAACGGAAATCTGGAAGATTATGAGTGGCAACAATTGCATTCTGCCATAGAAAGCATGAGTGAAGTTCCCATTTTTATAGATGATACGCCTTCTATCAATGTATTCGAATTACGAGCCAAATGTCGTCGTCTGAAAATGCAGCATGATATACAAATGATCGTCATTGATTATTTACAATTGATGTCTGGAGGAAGTGAGAAAAGTAGTGGTAATCGTGAACAAGAAATTAGTTCCATTTCTAGAGCATTGAAAGGACTGGCGAAGGAATTGAGTGTACCAGTGATTGCTTTGTCGCAGTTGAGTCGTGCAGTGGAAACTCGTGGAGGAAACAAACGTCCAATGCTTTCTGACCTTCGTGAATCAGGAGCGATAGAGCAGGATGCAGATATTGTATCCTTCATTTACCGCCCAGAATATTATGGAATACTAGAAGATGAAGAAGGTAATTCACTCAAAGGAACAGCTGAAATTATCATAGCCAAGCACCGTAATGGAGCATTGGATACAGTGAAATTAAAATGGGAGGATCAATATGCCAAGTTCTCCAATTTAGATGATTCTGATTTTGATTTCTTTGGAGGAGCAAGTGCAGAAGAAGACGCAGCCGCTAAGAAATTACAAAAAGGAGTTATTACCCGTTCATCTAGGATGAATGATGATTTGGAGGATATTCCATTTTAGGAAATGTTAGGATGGACTATACTAATCTGTTGGCAGTAATTAAAGAAATGAGAAACTACCTAAAATCATTTAACATACTCTCGAATGAGGAAATTGATTTATTTGAAAGTAAAGTAACTTATAAAAAGCTGGATAAAGGCGATTACTTTATCAAAGAAGGTAGAACTTGTAAAGAAGTAGCGTTTGTAGTCTCTGGGTTATTTAGATCATATTATTATTCATCTTCAGAAGAAGAAGTAACATATTGTTTTACTTTTTCCAATTCCTTTGTTAGTGCCTATTCATCATTTTTATCTCAAACCAAAACGACAGAAAATATTCAAGCTTTGACAGATATTGAGTTGTTGACCATTTCAAGAGATGAAATTTTAAAATTAGAGGAATCAAGCACTAATTGGCTTAAGTTTTTCAAATTCATTGCAGAGCAAGAATATATAAAAATGGAGAAAAGAATTTTCATACTACAAAAAGAAAACGCTGAGAAACGATATCAAGATTTGCTTACAAACGAACCTCAATATTTACAATTAATCTCTCTAAACTATCTATCTTCTTATTTAGGAATTACCCAGCGGCATTTAAGTCGCATAAGAAAGTCGATATCGAAATAGACAAATGTCCTTTCTAAGATGTTTCATCTTGCCGTTCTTTGTGAAAATAAATAAAGAACAAATTATGAAACAGGTTTTAATAATTAATGGACATCCTGATAAGCAGAGTTATAATTATGCATTATCAGAAGCTTATTTAAAAGGTACAAGTAAGACTAATGCAGTATTGACTCAAATTAATATTGCAGATTTGGAATTTAATCCTAATCTAGCATTTGGATACAGAAAAAGAACTGAACTAGAACCTGATTTACTTGAGGCTATAGAAAAAATTAAAAAATCAGACCATATAGTATGGATATTTCCGATGTGGTGGTATGGTTATCCTGCATTAATGAAAGGGTTTATTGACCGTACATTTTTACCAGGAATAACCTTTCAACCTATAGAAGGAAAGGCAATGCCAAAAAAATTATTGAAAGGGAAAACAGCAAGAATCATTATAACAGCTGATACCCCTAAATGGTATGATTCCCTATTAATGAAAAGCCCTGCTATCAATCAATTCAAAAAAGGAACATTAGAATTTTGTGGAATCAGTCCTGTTAAGGTTACATATATTTCACCTATTCAAAATTCAAATATCAGTTATAGAGAGAAATGGTTAGGGAAAATATCATTGTTAGGCGAAAAATTAAAATAACTACTGCCAATACTGTATAAAATTTATTGCTATTTTTTGTCTACTTACGACCTAGCTTTTTTGATACGTTTGTGCATAATCAGATTGTAACCTGCATTTTATCTAGTTATCCAGTTAATTTTTTATAATAAGGGAGTAGGCAATTAATAATGTACGCAAGATGGCGTAGGATTTTTTTCTTTTGTCGATTTATAAATTATTAGCATAGCCATAGCTACGGTAATAATTTCTAAAGAAGTCAAAAGGGAAAAAGACAAGTCAGGTGCATATATTATTAATTTCTTATTCCTTAAAGTTGTTTAAAAATAAATCACTTCTTATCCAATAAACTCTTATTTTTGCCCAAAATTTAAACACCTAATATTATGAAGAAGTATAATTTCTCTGCTGGACCAGCCATATTACCACCATCTGTTATTAAACAAGCCTCTGAATCTGCCCTTTCTTTTGGGGATATGGGCTTGTCTATTTTAGAAATTTCACACAGAAGCAAGGAATTTGTTGCTGTATTGGAAGAAGCTCG
>JBNMOV010000465.1:0-3946 GCA_051275765.1 Maribacter sp.
GTTTGTTAAGAAAAGAGTTTTTGTAATCCTCCTATTGCTATTCTTTCTCGTTCTGTTTCTTTTATCTCTGTCAATCGAATACTCAATCGTAATAATGACGTGTAGATTAAATATGTAGAGATTAGTATTGCCATAATGACTGTTGGAGAATAAAAATAAAATGAAATTTGAGCAATAACTATTAAAAGAGCTTGCATTCCTACGATATGAATAGTAGCAGTATTATGAGATTTACCTCTCAATAATAACAAGTGATGAATGTGATTAAGGTCTCCAGAAAACGGGGATTTTCCTTGTAAAATCCTGTGAATAGATACACGTATCAAATCGAGAATAGGAAGAGAAACAATACTTAGAGCAATGATAAGTGAGCCGCTAATTTCTCCACTATTAGGCTGCATATTCAAATATTTTATTAAGAAAATAGATAATAGCAATCCTAAAAAAGTAGAACCATTATCTCCCATAAAAATACGAGCATTACCTAGATTAAAAGGTAAAAATCCTAATAATGTTCCTGCTCCAATGACTGAAAACATCAACCATGTCGTTTCTCCTGCCTGCCAAAATAATATAGAAAATAGTAGGCAAGAAAATAAAGATAAGCTAGCTGCCAAGCCATTGATACCATCTATGAGGTTATAGGCATTTATCAATGTAACAATCGTCAATACTGTAAGTATATATTGGAATAAAGGAGCTACTTCTCCATATCCTAAAAAGCCATATAATCCTTCTATCTGAATTCCTCCTATATAACATACGGTGGCGACTACTAGCTGTGTAAGTAATCTCAATAATGGAGCAGTAGTATATATATCGTCCCAAAGACTAATCAAAAATAATGTCGTACTAGCCAGGAAAACATAGACGATAGTTTCTGTATATCCAACACTATAGGCGTATGAAAAAGTAGTCATCCAAAAACTAGAAAATATAGCAATTCCTCCTAGTGGAGATATAGATTTCTGATCCACTTTTTGCTTGTTTGAAGCATCTATCCAATTCAATTTTTTGGAAAGTAAAATGATATTTGGAATAATAAAGAATACTGCAAAAAATGAATAGATAAAACCTAGTAGAATTGATGAATCCATGATATACGAGTTTAGTAATGAATTAATGTTGATTCAAAACTATCGTCATTTAGAGGTACGAACTGGATGTTTTCGGCTTTTGGTAAGTATTTTCCTGTAATTGGACGAGGAAGCGAAAAAATGGAGATATATAGCTTACTTTTGTTGTTATCATTATAACTAAAAAACAATCATTTCATCTATATCATGATAGAAATTACGACAAAACGACTTATTCTCAGAGAGTACAAAAAATCAGATTGGGAAGCGGCACATCGCTATGCTCAAATGGAGGAAATATTAATTTATGAAGCATGGGGACCTAATCAAGAAAAGGATACGCAAGCATTTATAGCTAGTGGATTAACTCATAAGTAAAGGTATGTTAAGATGCCGTAATTATTAGTTTCTGTTAGGCACAAAAAACGGAGTTACGCCCTAGCGTAATGAGTATTTTTGGAACGACACAGAAGCTGATAAGTACAAATCTTGGGCATATCGGAATTTATGAGTTAGGCCACTAGGTATATATGGAAGCCAGGCCATAATAAAATCTGTTGTAAAGAAGGATTATGTATCTTAAAAAGTATTCATTATTTTGTGTTTTAACCCTTCGGAATATCTACTATAACACAATAATACTTTTTCATTGATGCTTGATAATGATCTCATTAAAAAAGGAACAACTAATTGTTGTTCCTTTTTTATAAAATTAAACCATATCGAATTGTTGCCTTACTTTTTCTACCTTAGGATTCATATAAGAAAACCAAAGTGGCGGAATCAAAGCTATAAGTATGGAACTAGGATAACCATGTGGCAATTGAGGAGTTTCATCAAAATGGCGTAAAATCTGATATTTGCGGTTTGCCTTGAAATGATGATCAGAATGGCGAGTAACTTCATAAAGGAAAATTCGTCCTAGTTCATGATTAGAATTCCATGAATGATGAGGCTTTACCGATTCATATCTGCCAGAAGGTAATTTTTTTCTTCGCAATCCGTAATGTTCTATATAGTTAACACATTCTAACAAGAGAAAACCCAGTACTCCTGCTGCGATAATAAATGGCAGTGTAATCCATCCAAAAACATACACTATCGTGGCTACATAAGTCAATTGTAAAAAGCTGTATCCTATCATTGAATTATAAATGGGGTGGAATGTTGAATGTCCTTTGCGGCGAGTCTGTTCTCCAGATATTTTCCAAGCAGATACATATCCCATCACTGAAGAACGAACAAAAAAAGCATAAATATTTTCATTGAAACGAGATGAAGCAGGGTCTTGATTTGTAGAAATCCATTTATGGTGTCCGTGGTTATGTTCTATGATGAAGTGCATATAGAAAGACGGCAATAGTAACATTTTGGCAAATAAACGCTCGTACCATGTATCCCTATGTCCCAATTCATGTCCAATACCAATACCGTTTCCTCCTAGTAATATACCTGTAGAAACTGTCATTCCTACCAACTCCCACAAAGCATGGCCGCCTTGTGATATGGTATAAAAAAAGTACACCAGCAAACCCCAAATAATGGGTACATTGATATATAGTATGAAATCAAAGATGTTTTTTTTAAGCTGAGTGTCTTCTTCTTCTATTGTAAGATTTTCTGTCGTTCCTTTATGGAAGAATTCTACGATAGGAATAATAACAAAAGCGATAAAAAAGCCTGAGAATGACCAAATACCTCCAAGATAATAGGATAGCCCTACAGATAAAGGAATGATATAAGCTAGTAAGTATTTAGAATCTTTCATAATTAGAAATTAGTTATTGGAAAGTAGAAATGCTCTATTCATAATGTAAAAGTAACGAATCGAACTATAATTACAAAATAGTTCGATTTTTATTTTTATATTTGTTTTCCTAGTGGTATTCACTTTACAGATCATCATTAGTAAGAGCTTGTTTGTAGTTTAATAATTTCTTATTTTTCAGTAGCTTTGAATTTTTAGCGAGCCGAAAACCAATGAATTTCCAATATATATGGGTAGAAAATCATCTAATAGAGTAAGAAAGGATAATCCTGCCAAAAGGAGGGAATGGATCATTGAATTGTATCCTCATTTTAGGGATAATGGATTGAAAGATTTGAAGATGGATAGAGTGGCAATTTTACTCGGAAAGAGTAAATCTACTGTTTACGAATATTTCATTTCCAAGGAGGAGATCGTTGCAGAGACGATTAGTTATAAATTGGAAGCCTTGCTTGGTTTTGAGGAAATATTGATGGATAAGGATTTGGGATTGCGAGAACGTTATCTGCAATTGATGGCGTATATGATTCCTATATTAACAGATATTTCCAATCTACTCCTATTTGATGTACAATCGCTCTACCCTAGCCTATGGCTTCAAGTAGATGCTTTTTATGATCATGCCAGTTATGTACTAGAACAGTATTATAGGGAAGGAATAGAAAAAGGTGTGTTTAGGAATATTCATCCAGCTATTTTGGCCCATAGTGATCGATTCTTTTTTAAGGAATTAGTCGATCCTAAGTTTTTGGCAGAAAAAGGTATTTCTGCAAATGAAGCTTTTGAGGGATATTTTGATTTGAAGTTTAGGGGCTTGATGAAATAAGGAAACTGAAAAATAATAACGTACGTAAAATGCTAAGTGAAACGAATTCAATAACCTGAGCCATTATGCTTGTTCTTTTTCCTTCTAAAGAATTACTACCCATTCTGGATCAATTTATTAAATACGTTTCACTAATGAAAAAGCTATTGGCAATGCTCTTAAAAAGAGTGATATTCCTAGAGAAGAACTTTATGTCACTAGTAAAGCATGGAATACCGTTTCTACTCGAATAGAAACGAGGGATGCTTTTAATAAAAGTTGTGATAATCTAGGTAC
>JBNMOV010000466.1:0-3928 GCA_051275765.1 Maribacter sp.
CGGTTTCATCATCAAAAATAAATTCTGGATGTCTATTCGCATAATCGACTACTTCCTTTATTTCTCGCCTTCCTTGCTCTATTGTACCACTCATTCCTGCTAGTTTGACAGCCCATTGATAATTAGGTGGCACTGCTCCTACTACAGAATGCAGGATTCCCAAACTTTTTTTATTAGCAATAAAATCTGGAAATTTATTATCGTTACGTTCTAGCAGTTTGAATGCTTTTCGTACTTCAAACATGGCCGTTTTTACCTCATTGAATTTGGCTCTAGCCACAGCCCATTGTAATCTGATTTCTGCTTGCGTATAGAGATAGTAAGGAGAATCCTCATTACCTTCTTTGAGTTTCTTTAGGCGGTATTCCTTATTAGGTTCTAGTTTTTTGAATTCTGTATAATCCTCATCTATGTATATCTTGAGGAAATCGATGTAGTTTTCTACGTAATAGACCAGTACATTATTAGGCTCTTCTCGCTTTACATCAGCTACGAGTCTACTCGCACTGCCGAATTGCAAACTAATCGCTTTCTCATAGGCTTCTGTGAGCTTAGGAGAGAATTCGTAATAGCCTTGTGCAGCGAAAGATGTACTGACGATGCTAAGGACAAGGAGTAAGGATAGAAAAATATGCTTCATGATAAATTAGTTAACTGGTTGATAGGTTGCTCAAAATTTAAAATGAAAAGTTCCCCGTGTTTTTGAACGATGTGGTTTCGCTCTTTTCAACTATCTTTTTAAAGATATAAAACCATAAGCAATTGTACAAACGTAAAAGATCGAAGCCCAAAGTTCCGCCTTTCCGCGTTTAGTGGATGAACGAATGATTTTCGATGCAATCGAAATGAATGTCTAGCAGACATTCAAATGAGAGAACCGCTAGCGGGTAGTGCAGAAAATCCGTTAAAAACAAAATACTGCTTGAGCATAAACTGCTGTAAAACAAATATTTGAAGCTAAGTAGCTAAAAGTAACAAATGTTATTAAAGTGAGTTTATTTTGTTTAGGATTTACAAGCTTTTGTAGCGTTAAAAACGCTGTACAGCGTTGATTTTTGATTCTTTTCATCTAGGAAAAGAATAAGAAACACTTTTGTTACTAAACCAAAAACACAACGAAATTTTGATTAAAAAGCATAGGATTTTGAGCATTCTAACTGATTGATTAGTTGATTGGGTTGATTAGTTAACTGGTTGATTGAGTTGCTGTAGAAAGTGAAAGGGTTATTTGAAGATAGATTTTTAAAATGTTTATTCAAGACACTTTATTTTTATTTCCTTGATGAAAATAAATAAATTAATCCAATTAACTCATCAACTAGTTTAACGTAATCAACTAATACGTTACAAAAATCATGATAAAAAACTAAAGATTCACGATTCGTGATATAAAATAACAAAGCCTTGAAAAATCTTTAACAGACTTTCAAGGCTTCTTAACAGTTGAGAGATGATTTTTACTTCTTCTCTTCAGCTCCTTCTACAGCTTCAGCTCCTTCTACAGGTGCTACTACTTTAGGTTCTTTTCCTACCATCATGATATCATCATCGACTAGTACTCTTCCGCAATGCTCACAAGCTAGGATTTTCTTCCTTTGTTGTATTTCCAATTGCAACTGAGCAGGAATCTGGTTGAAACATCCACCACAAGAATCTCTAGCTACGGTTACTACAGATAATCCGTTACGATAATTGTTACGAATCTTATCATATGATTTTAGTAATCTCTCCTCAATCTTCTTTCTTGCACGAGCAGATTTTCTAAGGAGTTTTTCTTCATCCTTTTCCGTCTTCTCTTTGATTTTCTCCAATTCTATCATCTTCAAGCCTAAATCCTTAATTTTAGCCTCTAGTCTTTCTTGGGCATTAGTAAGGGTAGTTTGCTTTACCTCTACACCGCCTTTGTTTTCGTTGATACGTTTTTCAAACAGTCTGATATCTAGTTGCTGTAACTCCAACTCCTTCGTTAAGGCTTCGTATTCACGATTATTCTTAACATTATTTAGTTGGTGCTCGTACTTTTCTATTAAAGCTTTAGAGTCAATGATATGATTCTCTAGCTTAGATATATCTTTTTGAGTACCCTCTACAGAGCCTTCAAGATTGCCAATACGGGTTCTTAAACCAGTGATTTCATCCTCTAAATCCTGTACTTCCATAGGAAGTTCTCCCTTTAGGATTTTAATTCCATCTAGCTTAGAATCAACTGTTTGTAATTCGAAAAGTTGCTTCAACTTTTCCGGTACTGTATATTCTTTTTTCGCCATTTTATCACAAGTAATTTACTGGATTGGTATTTACGCCTGTTTTAAGGATGACAAAGGTACTAAATTTATCCTTCAATATGTCAAATAATAGGTCAATTGTGAATTGTTCGCTTTCATAATGTCCAATGTCTGCGATTACGATTCTGCCATCTGCATCAAAGAACTCATGATATTTATAATCTGCAGTGATAAATATGTCTGCATTTTTGGCTACAGCCGTATTCAAGAGGAAGCCACCAGCACCTCCACAAAGAGCTACTTTCTTGATATCTTTTCCTAGTAATTTAGTGTATTTCACGCAACTAACATCCATGCTTGTTTTAAGATGTTGTAGGAATTTATCAGCCTTCATCGCCTTAGGTAATTCGCCTATCATTCCAGCACCTACGAGCTTATCTTTTACATTAATATCTGAGGTGTCATAGGAATAGTGATGCCCTTTCATGCTATTCGCCAAAGTGCTGAGGATCGCAGACTTTTTATCAATAGGGAATAGTAATTCCAATCTAGCCTTGGAATAATGTGTATTGCCAGAGGTCATCGCACCTACAGAGGTATAACTACTTTTATCTGGACTATCTGCCTGTCCTGCTCCTGCTTGGAAAAGTACTGTTTTTACTTCATCTACTTTATCTATAGGAAGTAGGATGCTTAGTTTTTGTAAATTATTCTTAGGTGCTAAAATGCGAGTATTTTGTAATCCTATCTTTTCTGCAATCTTAGCATTGACACCCATTTGTACATTATCCAAATTGGTATGAATGGCGTAGATAGCGATATCATGCTTAATCGCCTTGATGACAGTACGTTCTATATAGTTTCTGCCATTGAATCGTTTCAAACCACGAAATACGATAGGGTGGTGTGCAATGACCATATTGCATTTCTTCTCAATCGCCTCATCTATTACAGCTTCTATAGAATCCAAACAAATCACAACGCCAGTCACTTCTTCATTAGGATTTCCTACGATTAATCCAGAGTTATCATAACTTTCTTGATACATAGAAGGAGCTAGGGATTCTAGGTATCGAGTAATATCTTTTATTTTCATAGTAATATAATATGGACGTTGTTTGACAACTTTATAATGAATTTAGTAGAGTGCCACAAAAATAAGGGAAAGTTTGTAAGGTTTGTAAAATTTATAATGTTTTGTGGATTTACAAAGTTTTGTAAGTTTGAAATGATTGATAATTATCATCATAGGGATGAGAAATAAATAAACGATACCACTTATAACGCAGACATAGCCGTAGCTATGGCGAGTATTTTCAACGAAGTTAGCAAACAAAAAGGCAAGTTAGAATATAGCGTTTATTTGTTTCTCGTCCCATATAGCGTCACCATGTTTCTTTTGCGATCTAATTCGTTTGTTCGATTTTATTTTGAATTACTTTTACTTCTCGTTTTTAATTTTTCTATCTCAATTTATTAAATACGTTCCACTTAGCGGTACAAACAAAATCTTCTAGCAAAATAGTGGGAGCTTGCTTTTTTTCTTTTGGTTTATTGGCAGTTTATTTATCCTCTACATTATTTGATGCTATTTCTGAAAAAATGGCGAAGGATTTATTGCATTCTTTTGATTTACTGTCTATTTATCTGCTGATATGTGGTACCTAATACTGCGTTCATATTGATTTATTTTAAAAATCGTC
>JBNMOV010000467.1:0-3926 GCA_051275765.1 Maribacter sp.
AATCGAAGAAGGAAGACGTAATCCAGTTAAAGTCAAAAAACATGGATATCCACAATACAGTGTTTTTAGAAGAGGACTTAATTTAATGAGAGCATTTTATAAAAACCAAATATTTGAACCTATTCAATGTACTTTTGATCAAGCGAATTTAAAATTAGAAATGATTTTATAAATTCCGTCGGGTAAAGTAGTATAATTCTTATGTGTGTTTTGTGTGGTTCAAAAAACACGTAATTCGAAAATCACATAAGGAATACATCAACGATTATTCCAATTAAATAATCAATCACTTCACATAAGAAACCACATTATTATTAAGTGTAGTAATAATGAGCTTCTTATTATTTTCTAATGTAATTATTTTAAATGATTTACTACCTGCCAATGGAAATCCAGATTCGATTTCTCCATTTTTATTAAATAAGTAAATCTTTTCCTTATTTTTACTTGATCCTCCTAAAAGTGATTGATTAGTATCTATTTTTACTTCAAAAACATTTGTTAATCCATTTTTATTTTCGATTCTCCACTTTAGTAGGAATTCATCATTTTCATAAGCATATAAATAAAGAAAATCTGGAGTAAGAAATATATAGTCTTTTTGTTTACTCCCTAATATATCTAAGAGTATAAATTGTCCATTTTTTATTTCTTTATCCAAAGGCATAAAAAATGATCCTCCATTTTTATTAATTATTTTTAATTTATTTTTTCCATTATAAAAGACGAATCTTTCTTTGTTTTTTACATTAGCATCTACTTGGTAATTATCATAAAATTCCGTTCCTATTTCTAAAGGAGAAAAACGATATTGTGCCTTCCTATCTAATGAATTAAATTTCCTATCCTTATCCAAATAAGTCAAGTGCGTTTCATCTTTTCCTATCAAAAAAACCATGTCTTCTGCTATCGATCCTGTACCGATTAAAGGATTCCAACTAGGCATTGGTTTCATGCCTTGGATGAGATCATAACCATAATAATTTCCATTCTCGCAGGACAAAAAACCATAGACAGATTTAGTATTAGGAAAATTAATCAATTCTATACCATTACTGGCAGGAGAAGATAATTTAATAGGAAAATTATGTAGATTTTTTCCTTTACTATCTATGAGATAAATCTTATTCCTAGTATTAAATACATAGCGATCATCATTATTCAAACCACCCTGAAAATAATGGATTTTAGAGATGATTTTCTCGTCTAATTTTTGAAAACCTAATAAATCACTCTTTTTGTCAATCAAAAATAATGTATTCAGGCTATCTTGGAATATAATAGTTTTTCCTCCTTCTTTTGAAGGTAGTATTTCCACTTCCGTAATTATTGGTGCGTCTGCATGAAAAACCCAAGCAGTTTTCATCTTTTTATCGCTTATCGATTTATTTCTTTGAAAAATATGAATAGGATATTTCTTTTCTTTTTCTAATGAATTTATTTGTAATAAACCTTCCTTATCGTAAATATTATTTTCTGGTGTATAAATAAAGTAATGCAAACTTCCATTTAATGCTGTTACATCTACTTCGTTTAATAAAGAAATAAACTCCTTACCATTAGACAAAGTATTATTAACAAGATATTGTTCAAGGTATTTTTCTAGGTTATTTTCTGAAGTAGAAAAGATTAAATAATTATCCAATGATATAACATAAGGCTTATTAATACAAGGAATAAAAGGGACATCATTTATTTCATTACATAGACTTTTTACTACAATTCTTTTAATCGGAAATAATGGATACGTACTCTCTGAAATAATTCCATATTTAGCTGCTATGTCTGCTAATAAATCTGCTGCAGGTTCTCCTACATCCATCATGAAAAATAAGTCATCTTGGCCTACATAATCCTTCATTAAAAATGAAGCATATAAATGATTACTTTTGGAAAAAAGCATGGATTCCAATATCGATTTTTCTAAAGAATTATTTTGTATTTGATAATTATGCAAGCCTAAATAACTCAAATTATTAGGAAGGATAGATAAACTTCTTTGCCATGCAGTATCTGGCAATGCTTTCATTTCGACGTCTAACAACAATTCCCCCTCAAATATCTGATTAGAATCCGCTCTAGTTCGACCAATCACATGACCCTTTTTGATCTGCTGGATATTCAAATCCTTCATGAACTTAGGACTCATTCCCAATGAAAAATAGCTCAGATTCTGGTAGACTTCTCCTTCATTCATTCTGGCTATGCTAGGAATTCCTTCAACAAGTGTTTTACCATCTCCATCTATACAAAATAACGTTTCTTCTACCATATAGGCATAACGAGACACTAGCAAATGCCCCTCAGTAAAACTAAGATAAAGCGGTACATTCCAACTCGCATTCCTTGTCGTATCTAGCTGATAGATTTTCCATTTTTGAAATTCTAATTCTTTACTATTCTTATCTAATAAAATATGTTCTATTATATCTTCTCTGGATTCTTGTAGCAATAATTGGTTACCATTAATCGCTGTGGATAGAATAGTTTTTTCATTAGAGAAAAGTACCTCATGTTGAGAATAAAAAGATTGTAAATCATTATCTTTCCAAAAAATAGCTGCTGCCTTATCCTGATCCAATATAGCAGCAGAAACGATAAAAGAAGGTAAAGATTGTATAGCCATATTCTCTTTTGGTCCACAAGCGTAGACCAAAAAAATGACAAAAAGAGTAGGAACGATAAGTTGTTTCATATATTATTGAGATGTAATTTTACAGAATTACAAATTTACGTAAGTAGATCATTAGATGTAGTGCTATTTAGCATGAAGGTTTATTAAAAAAAATATCGATGAATAATAATGATAAAAAATTCTGGCTGGCAGCAACTATTTTAGGTTTTCTTGCTGTAGGTATCGGAGCATTTGGTGCTCATGGCCTTAAAGGCATTATTGCTGATAATCAACTCCCAATAGAACGGTTAGACACTTTCAAAACTGGAGTTTCTTATCATTTCTATCACACATTTGCATTATTAGCAGCATTAGTAATGCCTATATCGCTGTCATATAAAAAAAAAGCAGCATCCTTTTTTATAATAGGCATCCTTTTATTCTCAGGTTCTTTGTATTTGCTGACAATAAGAGAATTTATCCCGATTCCCACCGCCATATTAGGCCCGATTACTCCCATAGGAGGGCTGTTTTTCATGATAGGTTGGGCTACCTTAGCATTAGGCATTTGGAAAAGTAGAGAAGACTGATATTCACCTTTTCCCAAAACAACTGATTATCTATTTGCTTAGAACTGGATCAGAAATGTAAACGATTTAAAATACATTTTAGTATTATTTCTTGAATTGTTATAGATTGGAGTTGATATGTTTCAAATTAGAAGAACTAAAGTTGAAATAATGAAGATATTACTAAAGTCTTATACAATCCCATTTATCTCCGTTGTCTTAATAAATCTAGCCACTCATACTATAAAACGCTACAAGAAAATCCTTCAGATAATGACGATTTTCTTATTGATGTTTTTTATTGGACAATCTGATGCTCAAACCGTGGTGTATAATATTCCACAAGGTCAAACTATCAATCAAGGTAATGCTGCTTGTGGTTCAGGAGGCAATTATAGTTTTAGTGGAAACTGGGGCTTTCAATGGACTTCTACTCTTACGACAACAGACGGATGTGTTGATACGTTTTCCTATATCTTTGAGGTCGAAGGAAAGAAATCCAATCCAGGGCGTTTTTAAACCAATAGTTCCACATGATATCGGATACTACAACAAGTATCTGGAGGTGCTCCCCTACTTAGTACGAACCTGAGTGCATCCATCATCTGCCCCAATGCAGTACTAAGGGATTTTCAAGGGCCTTTTAATTGTAGTCCGATGGGTTTGAATCCTACGACATTACGGAATGTTTTGACATTCAGTTACAGGCAATAATATTACTGCATCTTTATGTAATGGTAATT
>JBNMOV010000468.1:0-3923 GCA_051275765.1 Maribacter sp.
CGACATGAAGAGTATCATCCTATTTGTATTAATATCATTTCCTTGTTTATTTTATTTAGAACCTGTTGATTATACTGGAGATATTCCTTGTGAAATCACTTTTTATTCTCATCTCAATCAAGAATCAAAAAACATTCCTTTCATTTATGAAACAGATTGTGATTTATCACACTTAGAAATCGATGTTTTCGATCAGTGGGGTGTACATACTTATAGCACTCACGACATCAATTTGGAATGGTATGGCAAAAAGGAAATCCAAAATAAGGAGGGCAAAAAGGAAATCATTCTTGTGCCAGAAGGAACTTATTATTATGTAGCACAATACAAATTTGATGGAGATAGCACGCTATTCAAAACAGATGGCTCGATTATGGTACAATTATAGGCTAGAGTTTCAATAGCGATTCTACCTTTCTCTTCTTTTTCTCTTTATTCTTATTTTCCTTTACCACTTTCAATACAGACTTATATAATTCGTCTCCCTTTTTATCTGAAATGCGTTTCATCTCCATTTCTTTCCACTCTCCCAATATTTTGACAGATAAAGAATAACCATTTTTATCTATAGATAGGATATCAGCCTCTATTTCAGAATCCATCAAAATACCTTTCATTAGATTCACGAAAGTATCCAATTGTTCTTCTGGCACCATTTCCTTATACTCCTCAGGATAGCCTATGACCTTAAAGTCAGACAAATAAAGATCATAAGAACAGCTATCTTCCTTCCATTTAATTTCTCCTGAAATGAACATCGTATTATCCTTATCCCATTCATACTGCATATTTTCTGTACGATAAATATACATTTCATCGCCATCATCATCATAAATAAAATAGCCAGTCTTGATGGTTTTGCATATCGAGCTATCTTGTGCTGACAAAGACAAAACAGAAAAAATAAAGCAAAAAATAAATAGGATGGATTTCATATTAGAATTTTAATTTTCCAACCAAGAGATAATTTGTTCATCCATTGGCTTTACTTTAGGAGAAACGAATTTTACTAGAAAACCGTCTTCATCTATCAGATATTTCTGAAAATTCCAACTTACTTTAGAATCCATAACACCATTTTGTTCTGCTTGTGTCAGAAATTGATACACAGGATGCATGTATTTTCCCTTCACAGAAATTTTGGACATCATAGGAAAAGTAATTCCAAACTTACTATCACAAAAGGTCTTAATTTTTTCGTTATCGCCAGGTTCTTGAAACATAAAATTGTTAGCAGGAAAACCTACGATCATCAATCCTTTGTCCTTATATTGTTCATATAAATCTTGTAACCCTTCATATTGAGGTGTCAATCCACATTTAGAAGCGGTATTGACTACCATAATTTTCTTTCCTTTCAATGTAGAAAAATCAAATTCTGCTCCTGTAATATCTTCTACCTTAAATTGGTGAATGCTTTGTTTTTCTGCTTTTACCACAGTTTCTGTCGCTGTTTCAACAGTTGTATCAGCTGCTTTTTTTGTGGAACTACAAGAGAATGCTAATGTAGCTATGGCAATTAGTATAATGATATTTCTCATGATTGGTAATTTTAAAATACTCTGAATGGACTTAAAACAAAGATAGCATTAAAGAGTTTGAAATTGGAAGATGATTATTCAATTTGATATTCATATTGATTCAGCTATAATTTTCATTTAATCCATTTCTTCATTTTAAAATAGACTATTGCAATGATGAAGCTTATTATCATCAATCCAATGGCTATTGGATATCCAAACCTCCAATCTAATTCAGGAATATTTTTAAAATTCATTCCATAAATTCCAGCAATAAGTGTTGGCAAAGAGATACAAACAGTTATAATGGTTAATGTCCTAAAAATATTATTTTGTTCTAAATCAATTTTACTATTTATATTTTCTTTTAAATCATCAAGTCTGTCAAAGTTAAATTGAATATGATCTGAAATTACTGCAATATCATCAAGCTCTAAGTTTATTTTATTTGTTATGGTCTTTTCCTCAAATTTGTTTTGCACAAGTAGATGCAGTATTCTTTGAAAATTACTTATAGATTCTTTTATTAAAAGATTATTAAAATTTAGAATCATTATTAAATCCAAATCTTTTGACTTAAATTCTTTCGAGTTTAAAATATTCTCATAAAACTGCTTTACTCTTTTGGATATGATTTCTGTCAAATCTGCATAATAATCTGAAATTATACCTATTTGAAATACAAAATGTTCTAAATGAGAATTGAAATTCGTACTTGTAAAATCATATCTTGTTTTCGTAAGATTGACAAAGTTTTCATCAATATTGGATGATAAAAAATAGAATACTACTTCCTTTTTGATGATGATGAAAATTTCTTCCTCTTTAAAAAGAGTATTCAAATTGTAATTAGGTATTGAAAAATTAAATGATAATTGGTCGATTGATTTTAAATAATGAGAACTGATTTCAATATCCTCTTTTTGGTTAAATATCGATATGTCAATATCAAATTTATCAGAAATTTCCTCTAATATTTTTTCAGTAGAATCAATTATACGGATGTTAAATATGTCTTTAGCCTTATAGTTAATTTCACTTATTAAATTTAGTTTCTTTACCTCATTGGTCTTTAAGTATAATTCTATCATAATCTTACAATTCTTTGAATTTCCTAATCTCTTATACCAACAATATAATCTCCCAAAAAAATAAAGCTAGCCAAAAATACATTTAAAATGTATTCTTGGCTAGCTTAAAACTCTTGGATTCAAGTTTTCATTTAACGGACATCCTACCGAATGTTCTGTTATTGTCAAAACTCTAATATTTATTCTTGTATGATCCATTTGTATTTTTTAACACAAAGTACTAATTTACAGAGAGAACAAGTCTATTGTAAATATTAAAATAAAAAAGGATGAGATCTCGTATTTCATCCTTTTTTATTTGCCTAATTCTGACATCATTTTATCAAACTCTTTAGCATATTCTTTCCAAGAAAAATTATTGGCTTGTTCTAGCCCTTTATTTATAATGGTCTTTCTTTGTTCTACTGTGAATTGACTCACTTTTTTCATTAATTCCAATAACTCACTTGTTTCCAAAGGATTAAAATACAAAGCTGCATCTCCCCCTACTTCTGGCATACTGGATGTATTGGACGAAATACAAATCGTGCCAGAACTCAATGCTTCCAAAATAGGAAAACCAAATCCTTCGTATAAACTAGGATAAATCATTGCCAATGAATGGCTATATAATTCCAACAAAAAATCCTCGCTAATATATCCTGTAAGAATAATATCTTTTTTGAATGGATGTTTTTCTATTTCTTGATAAAAATCATCAGATTTCCATCCTTTCCCACCTGTGATGACAAGTTGTGCAGCTCTTTTATTAAATAACTGATATTGCTCGAATGCTTTCAATAAAGTCTTGTGATTCTTTCTAGGTTCTATCGTTCCTACGCAGAGAAAATAAGGTTTTCGGATTTGAAAATGTTGAATAGCCATTTGATTTTCGACTGGTTTAAATTTTTCATTCCGTCCTAATAAAATACTTTTTATTTTAGTAGATGTAAAAGGATATATACGTTCTATATCACACTTCGTATGATTAGAATTGCTTAATATTAAATCTGTTTTCTTGAGGATTTTTTTCAAAAATATACGTTGTAATAACTGACTATGGAATCTATGGAATTGAGGAAATAAAATAGGCGTTAAATCATGTATCATGGCTACTCTTTTTACCTTTTTCGGCAAATTAAAAGGGCCAAAATGAGCTGGTTCGAATACAATATTCACGTTTAATTTTCTTAATAATAATGGAACGAGAATAAACATTCGAATCGTTCCAAATCCAATAGGTAGTCTGACATTAGGAATAGAATATTGTTGGAAAGGTAAATTCGTTTCTTTATTTTCTCGTATTAAAATATATTCATTAGTCGTATCTAAA
>JBNMOV010000469.1:0-3923 GCA_051275765.1 Maribacter sp.
TTATTAAGGAAAATGGCGAGATTACTTGTGAAAGTGATTTTATCATCAGTAGCAATGAAGATCAAGCAAAAGGAGGACTGAACGACAGCGTGTATGGAGGATGCCTAAAAGGATCGTTCAGTATAAAAGATGGTAAGTTGGAGCATTATCAATACTTGGGATGCCCTAGTAGTTTAAGTACTTATAGTAATCTAAAGTCGTAATTCCAGATACGATTAAAAAAGAAATGCAGCACTGAAATTCAGTGCTGCATTTCTTTTTTAATTCTTTTCAAACCTCAATATAGGGCCATCTGCTGATATTGCAGGATTTGTATTACTATCCATTCTCAATTCGTTTTCTGTAACCGTATATTGATAATCCCCTACTCCATCGATTGCTATAATATCATTAAAAATCGTATAATTATACGTTCCTAAATCCTCCATAAAAGGATAAGTAGCAGCCACATTATTTTCAATTACAACTGTAGAATTAATCACATTAAAAGTCCACTTGACATCTCCATCATTCAATTCAGGCAATTCTGGACCAAAAAATGTATAACTAACTAAATTCCATCCCCCTTCCAAGTTAGAATCTGAAATATTATCATCATCATCGCAAGCCGATAATATTCCTATCATTAATAATAGCAAAAAGATATTTTTCATAATATTAGATTAAACATAGCTCAGACATTAGACTTTATTACGAATAGTTTTTTATGAGAGACAAATTAGAGATTTTGGAAATAAACAAGGCATTTTTCGAAAATCGTAGCCTTAGCTACGGTTGAGGGAAATAACGCAGTAGATTTTTAAAAGGTCAATTTGGCTATAATCAATTATTCGTAATAAAGTCTATTATTAATGACGAATAAAAGTAGGAAATAGTTAGGTCTAAAATTATAAAATTGTTTAAAAAATTTACTGAGTTCCCTCTTTTAGCTATCTTGCAAGCCAACACAACGAAAATGAAAAAAAAGACTTTCTTACAATTTCCTAAAGGGTTTATTTGGGGAACATCGACAGCAGCAGCACAGGTAGAAACGGCTGGCGATCATAATTGGAATGGCGTAAAAGCAATAGATGGTTATACCTTTGCGAGAACGACAGATCACGAAAAAAGAAGAACAGAAGATGCTGGTTATATCAGCCAATTTGGTTCTATGTATAGAGGTGGCGTGGATTGGTCAAGGTTGCAAACGAAAGCTTTCGAGCCATTCGATAAGGATGTAGTGAAGGAATATCGTGATTTTTTTCAATTACTCAATAGTCAAGGAACTCAAATCATGTTTGTGATTCATCACTTCATGAATCCGAATTGGTTTGAGAAGAATAACACTTGGCTCAATGAGGATAATATTCCTGCATTCGTGGATTATGCTCGTCAATGTGTTGAGCATTTTGGAGATTTGGTCGCTAATTGGAATACTTTCAACGAACCTAATGTATATGCCATTAATGCTTATATGATGGGAGCTTTCCCTCCTTTTAAGAAGAGTTATTTCAAGGCAAATCGTGCTACCAAAAATATGGGCAAAGCTCATGATATCGTATATGATTTATTAAAGGAAGCCTATCCTAATAAGCCTGTTGGCATTTCTTGTAATACTGTTGATTTTCATGGACTCAATATCCTAGGAAAAATGGTGGCAAAATTTGCGGATTGGTGGTTCATTGATTTTGTGCCTAAGCATTTCAAAAAATTGGATTATTGGGGACTGAGTTATTATGCACATATTCCACTTACGCCTTTTCCTATCACAGAAATAGATAAACCAGGCGAACTCGCCAAACGAGGTTATGTTCATGATAAAATGTGGGCGTATAAGCCAGAAGCTTTCAAAAAAATTATTCATCGTTTCCATAAAAAATATGGAAAACCGATTATGATCACAGAAAATGGCATCTGTACAGATGATTCTGATGTAAGGATAGCCAGTATGAAGGATTATTTGAAAATCATGCATGAAGTCATAGACGAGGGCGTGGATTTAAAAGGTTATATCCATTGGAGTACATGGGATAATTTCGAATGGAATCTAGGGCCTACTTATCGCTTTGGATTGGTGAGAATAGATTTAGAAACAATGGATAGAACGATGACTAAGGCTGGGGAATACTATAGTAAAGTGGCTAAGGAAAATGGATTGGAGGTGTAGATTCTAAAAAACGTGGGGTTTTTCAACCCCACGTTGTAAAATAGTATCATTTTATCTCCAATCTCCCCACTCCATTTCTACCAAAAATAGTAGGTGCATACATTTCTTCCACCTTAATCGGATTAAGAATATATTTTCCAGTATAACGTGGTTCTAAATTGATTTTAAAAGTATTTTCACCTACTGGCAAACTAGTACAGAAAATGACTACTTTTTCTTTGTGATATTCTCTATGACTTTCTATTCCTCTCCATTTATTCTGTATTTTTTTGCCATAAGAACAGCCAGCAGGAATAGGAATTTCTATCATAATATAATCGCCCTCTTCCTTTGCATTGATATTCACAATTAATTCAGTAGGAACTGATTTTTCTAAAAATTCTACTTCCTTTTTTTCTTGTGAAAAAGAATATTCTACTTTAAAAACATCATGTTTAGCAACTGGATTTTTAATAAATATTTCTTGAGATACATTAACGAAATAAGGCAATACTCCTTCTTGGCGAATACTTACTTTTTCTTGATTCATTTCAGCTAAATAAGGAAATTCTTTGATCTCTTTTTCATCTACAAATATCTTGGATTCCATCTTTCCTACCTTCGTTTCTGGTAACAAACGAGATAATATCTGTGCAGCATGAATCGTATTCGTCCATCCTCTGTGATCTCGTTTGGAATAGAAATATAATTCGATGGCATCCGTCATTTCTGTGTTTTCATCTGCTTTAAAAATATCATATGCCAACAGCGTATTATTGACTTTATTATAGTACCAATAATTGCGGCTATTGATATATTTTCCGCCATGCGTAGTAGTAGTCATCAGGTTTTTTATACTATCTAAATCCACTTGTTGTCCTAATTGCTGCTTTACTTTATTGAGCATGAGGAAATCAGAAGTATTGAGTTCTAAGGTATCATATTTACTTAATAATTCGATATCAACTGTCGTACTATCTGCGATGAGTAATGACATTGCTTTGAGTTGATTGGTATAATCTGCAAAGTGATTTCGCTGTGCGATATAATCCAAAGCATTGTCTAAGGCATCGGATTTAAATCCTGCTTTTTCTGCCATTTGTAAAGCTTCGATCACATATAAAGTAATCCAAGCAATGCCATCATTTTTTCGCCACCATCCCCAACAATCCTCATCATTCTGCATATCTTTTAGGCGAATAATATTGTTTCTAATCTGAGCATCGCCATTGAATTCTTTATCTAATTTCTTATTCAAATTCTTCTCTAACAATAAGGCAATCAACTTACTAGAAGTCTGCTCTGCACAGCCATATCTGTAATTTTTGAGATATTCTACAGATTCCAACAGTAGATCCATTTTACTATTCTGAATCGTCACATCAATAGGTGTATCATACGTCGCTTCAAAATCCAATTGTTCATTTTCTTTCAAAATTTGGAATTTCCCTACGCTTTCTGTGATGCCTTGTTTGAATACAGGAATATCTCTTTTTTCGCCATCGCCATACTGTCCAGTTTGCAAATCATATTGAAAATGAAGACTATCTTTTTCGCTAGGAACGACGATTTGTGCAGCATCTGCCAAGGAACTCACGAGTCTCTGATTCTTCTGTTGAATAACTTTATCCTCTAGCTGAAATGTAGTTTTTACCTCAAAGGAATCCTGTGTATAATTTACAGATTGTCCTATAATATCGAAAGTATCACCTTCTATCGCAAAACGAGGTGTGGACAACTCTGCCATGAGTTTTTTGTAAGACATCGTAGAAGCATAAGCCACTCCCGCCCTATTTTT
>JBNMOV010000470.1:0-3923 GCA_051275765.1 Maribacter sp.
AATTTTTAACTAACTTACTTTACAGTACACTAGTATACTGTAAAATAAGTAATGTTAACTTTTGAAAGTGCCTTTTGTTCCAACTCTGCTTCACGTCCTCGCCTTAATAGCTAAGGCTATTAGGCTGCGGGCGTTCATTGATTTGATACAAAATTCATCCTTTAAATTTTTAACTAACTTACTTTACAGTGTACTAGTATGACGAATGAATAGTTATTTTAGTTGTTCAGACATTGTTAATCAGTGAATTTTATAAATTCTTCCGGATGTGCTCTGATATAGCTTTCTAGTTTTTTATAAAAGTCATTCTGGTTACTGGCATATTCAGCATCAAATTTATTCAAATAATTCTTATTTCCATTATCGTTTGCAGAAATGGAAGTCAGACTTTTCTGCTGCATAGCTACTTTTTCTGCCATCTTTCCTAATCGTTCATTATCAATATGTCTGAATGCTTGTGCTGCCGTTGGAAGTTTTCTTGGAAGTTCTGTTTTCATTAGGGATTCTACACCACCTTCAGAAATCACATCATCCATTTTTCTAAAAAAATAGAGTGCCTTCTGTCCTTCAGTCAGTTGAGGAATAACTAAACTATCGCTTTCATCCAAATCGAAGATTTTACTATAAATAGGTCGAATGAGTAACATTTCTAATTCTGCCCCTTGTGTTTCCTCAAATTCTGCCTTAGTCATTTCTGCTCTTAAATCCCATACATCAATAGTTCCAGGAGCAATGCGTCTGGCTATGATGCTAGTATCACCATAAGCATCAACAGCAATCGAATCAATCGCTGAAATAGCAGATTTTATCGTATTATCCACGATGTCATTATTAGTATCAGTCTGACTTGTCTGGCAAGAACTAAAAGTAAAGATGCTGAGTGCTAGGATGATGATTAGATACTTCATTATTGTTTATCTACTCGTTTAAGATCTAAAAGGTTGAGTGCATTTTTGCTGATGCCTATAATATTCTTTCTCACAAAAACTGCTGTTTCATCGTAAAAAAGGAATATGACAGGAGATTCGTCTATAATAATTTTTTCCATTTCTTGGTATAATCCATAGCGTTTCTTATCATCGTTTTCATTGAGCGACTGCTCGTACAATGCGTCGAATTTCGCGTTTTTGAATTGGGTATAATTCGGAGGTGCTGATTTTTCGCCATTGAAAACAACTAAGAAACTTTCTCCATCTGGATAGTCTGCTATCCATGATCCTCTAAAGAAATCTACTTTCCCTTCTTTAATCATGTTTCTCAATGTGGCAGACTCTACAGATTCGATACGCACGTTTACGCCTAGTTCCTTCCATTGTCTAGCAATAAAGGTACATAAATCAACGTAGCCTTTGGTAGTCATTAATTTGATTTCCGGCAAATCCTTGCCATTAGGATGTCCTGCTTGTGTTAATAGTGCCTTAGAAAGCTCTGGATTGTAAAAATATCCTGTGATTTTGTTGTTATATGAAGGTAATCCTCTAGGCGTAAAACCAGAATCTGCCGCTTTTCCTACGCTATTTCTGAGCTGTTTGAGCATGAGTTCTCTATCGAAACCATAGTTGAGTGCCTGTCTGATCAGTTTGTTTTTCAACGGATTATCATCTTTATTCATATTAATACCCAAATATTCAGAATTCAAAAATGGTATTTTTATGAAATTAATATCAGCTGAAATTTCTTCTTGTAATTTTCCTTCTTTAGTCAATAATTCATCAGAAAAAGAAGATTCCAAACCAGACATATAATCCAGTTTTCCTTTCTTAAATTCTAGGAAAGCTGTCTTTCTATCTCCAATAAAACTGATTTTAACACCATCTAATTTAGGTAAACCAGCTTCAAAATAATTAACATTCTTTTCCAAGAAAAGAGATTGCCCTTCTAGCCAATTTTTGTGCTTGAATGGTCCAGTTCCTACTGGATTACTTCTGAATTCATTACCAAAATGTTCTATGATTTCCTTAGGAACTACAGAGCAATATTGCATCGTTAAAATTCCCATTACAGGACGAAATGCTTGCTTGAGTTGGACTACGAAGGTAGAATCATTGGGAGCAGTAAAAGGATCCGTTTCTGCCATCGCATCAAAAATCCATGCTCCAGGAGAACCCGTTTCCTTATCCAATATTCTATTAAAAGAATAAACAAAATCCTGTGCTACAACCTTGCGTCCTTTCCCTTCTGGAAACTGTGGATGGTCATGAAAGTGGACATCGTTTCTCAAAGTGAAAGTGATACTTGTTCCATCTTCTGAAGCCTTCCAGCTTTTAGCTATGCTAGGTTTTAGATTCAGCCCTTCATCCAATTCTACCAGACCATTATATAAATGATGCACTGCCCAGATGTTATTCTGACTTTTGGCAAAGGCAGGATCTAGAGATGTGATGGTGTTGGGTTGGTTGTATTTGAATATCTTCTTATCAGAAGAGGTATCCGTTCCGTTCCCGCAAGAAAAAAGGAGGAGACTAAAACAGGATAAGAGAAAAAAAAATACCTTATAGGTCATGATGATTTATATTAGAATTGTAAGAACGCTTCGATTTGTGTGTTTATTACAGCGGAGGCATCTTCCTTGAATTGCTGATTTTCATCTAGAAGCGATTCGATGGCAGATAAAGGTAATTTATTAGGGTGAACAGCTACGCCTACATGATTTAATGTGCCATTCAGATGATCCATTCCTCTCAAACAACCTGCACGTCCGCTAGCTACACCTACTAATAATGCTTTTTTTCCTGCAAAATTACCTTTGTAGTTTCTAACAGAAATCGCATCCAAAAATAACTTCACAATACCAGGATAACTACCATTGTACTCTGGTATTACAAAGATGAATTTCTCAGCAGGCAGGATAGTGCTATCTTGAAGCTCTTTAAGCTTATCTTTCATGGCTTCTGGATTATACATATCTCCATGAAGCAAATCATGCTGTATTTCTTCTAAAGAAACGAGATTGACGGTTTGGCTGGTCTTAGGACGGAGGCTATCTGCGTAGTGTTGTGCTACGATGGCTGTATTGGAATTTTTGCGGTTAGTACCGGATATTATGGTGATCATTATTAACGGTTTATGTTATTTGTGCAAAAGTAATGATAATCTTTGTATTAGGATACAACGACCTATGCTGGACGCTTAGAAAATTTTAAATGTAGTGACAAAAACCAAGAAAGCTAGACATAAAAAACCTTTGGTGCTTTTAAAACTCCCAAAGGCCGAGAGTGTTCACTGAACTGTGTCTAGTTTTGAAAATATTTAGTAAACCGTTCTCCATAAGTTAGTATAAGCTCTTTTTGAATAGCGGCCCATCCCCTAATTTTTTTATTCCAGCTAGAAGCTTTTCGTTCTAAAGAAAGATGTAACTGAATGAATAGGGCTTCATCTGAGCACCACCTTTATATTTTTTTACGATGCCTCTTACTTCCGCTTGTCTATTTTCAAAATTAGCAGCTTCGTCATATTTAAAAGAAATGACAGTTTTATTTTTTGAATTAATAAAACCCCATTTTTTATTGAGTTTTACAGGAGCCGAGTCCTTCAGAAAAATGACTGTATTTTTTATACATCAATGGTATAGCGAGTTCTTTATTTTTGATGTCAAAAAAGCCGAATTTTTCATCTTTTTGTATATCAACTAAGCCATCATAAATGTAATCGTATTTAGTAGGAATAATTATTTTTCTATGCGAATTAATTAATCCATATTTATTTTTTAACCACACCAAAGCTATGCCATTCTTGAAATTTATAGGAATATCAGATAGCTAAGTACACTGTAAAATAAATAAGCACAGTTTTTGTATGATAGAGTTAAATAGTTCAATATGAAAAAAGGACATGTGAAATTAATTATAGAAGATGAAGAGCAACTAAAGGTTTTTCTCAAAAAAAGTAAACTGACATCAAGGACCTACTAAAAGGATAACCAG
>JBNMOV010000471.1:0-3918 GCA_051275765.1 Maribacter sp.
TTCTAAATTAATATTCCTAATACTATCATGACTACTAAAAGAATCTATTTCTATAATACTTTTAGCAATACTATCACGCTCATAATGAAAAGTAATCTTCTCATTATTTATCTTATATGTTCCTTTTACTTGCTCTCCATGTGTACACAGGAAAGATTGATATTCGAATTTATTATCTTTTAAAAATGTGTAAGATTTATATCCCAATCCATTATATGAAATAGTATATTTTCCTTCTAATTGAGCAAAAAGAGATAAGCAAAAAAATAAAAAAATAGATGTAATTGGAATTACCTTTTTCATGTCATTTTGAAATTACTTTACTGGTTCAATATTTTAACTAAACCGCTAACAACTTCGAAAGTTTCCAAAACTTTTGAAGTTGTGCCAGACAAGTCAAAACGGTCTGACGAGTCAATAAAATCAAGGAAACAAAAGATCTAGCTTTATTTCTCCGCTCATAATTCACTCGTCTGACCGTTTTACGCAACTACTATTTTATCTAGCGTCTAGATTATAAATAAATTTCACTTCCCTTATCTGCAAATTCCTTTGACTTTTCCGCCATTCCTTTAGCGATTTCCTCCTTATTCATGTCCATCATGCCATGTTCTTTAGCATAATCTCTTACTTCCTGTGTAATTTTCATTGAACAGAATTTAGGACCACACATGGAACAGAAATGAGCTACTTTTGCACCAGCTGCAGGAAGCGTTTCATCATGATATTCTCTAGCAGTATCTGGATCTAAAGCCAAGTTGAATTGGTCTTCCCATCTGAATTCAAATCTTGCTTTAGACAAAGCATTATCTCTGTAATACGCACCTGGATGACCTTTGGCAAGGTCAGCTGCGTGAGCGGCTATTTTGTAAGTAATGACACCATCCTTTACATCCTTTTTATTAGGTAATCCTAAATGTTCTTTAGGCGTAACATAGCAAAGCATCGCTGTTCCAAACCAGCCAATCATCGCTGCACCAATACCTGATGTAATGTGATCATAACCTGGAGCAATATCTGTAGTCAATGGTCCTAAGGTATAAAATGGAGCTTCATGGCATTCTTCCAATTGCTTATCCATATTTTCCTTAATCATGTGCATTGGTACGTGACCAGGACCTTCTATCATCACTTGGATATCATGTTTCCAAGCGATTTTTGTCAATTCTCCTAGTGTTTCCAATTCAGCGAATTGTGCTTCATCATTAGCATCTGCCAATGAACCTGGACGCAAACCATCTCCAAGGGAGAATGTAATATCATAAGCCTTCATAATTTCACAAATATCCTCGAAGTGAGTATATAGGAAATTTTCCCTATGATGAGCCAAACACCATTTGGCTAAGATAGAACCACCTCTTGAAACGATACCTGTTACTCGCTTAGCTGTCAATGGAATGTAACGCAATAGTACACCTGCGTGAATCGTGAAATAATCCACACCTTGCTCTGCTTGCTCAATTAAAGTATCTCTGAATATTTCCCAAGATAAATCTTCAGCTTTTCCACCTACTTTTTCTAATGCCTGATAAATTGGCACCGTCCCTACAGGAACAGGAGAGTTTCTGATCACCCATTCTCTGGTTTCGTGGATGTTATCGCCTGTAGATAAATCCATGATCGTATCTGCTCCCCAACGACAAGCCCAAACTGCTTTTTCTACTTCTTCCTCTATACTAGAAGTCACAGCAGAGTTTCCAATATTGGCATTGATTTTTACTAGAAAATTCCTACCAATAATCATGGGTTCCGTTTCTGGATGATTGATATTATTAGGAATGATCGCACGTCCTGCTGCTACTTCTGCTCTTACGAATTCAGGAGTAATATATTCTTTTGGCGTATTCGCACCAAAGCTATTTCCTTTGTGTTGCTTGCCTGGATCTGCGACTTCTTGTATTCTTTGGTTTTCACGAATGGCGATATATTCCATTTCTGGGGTAATCATACCTTTCTTAGCATAATGTAATTGACTTACATTGTGTCCTGCCTTAGCTTTTCGTGGAGTTCTTAGATGCTTGAAACGCATCCAATCCAGATCGTTATCATACAAACGAGCTTGTCCATACATAGAAGTCAAACCTGCTAACTCTTCTGTATCACCTCTATCTAAAATCCACTGCTGTCTAATATCATCTAATCCTTTCTGTAAATCAATTTCAATATTAGGATCTGTATAAGGACCAGACGTATCATATACGGTAACTGGTGGATTTTTTTGTATTTCTCCAGTAAAGGAAGCCTTAGTATCTGCAAGAGCAATTTCCCTCATGGCCACTTTGAGTTCCTTATGAATTTCTCCTTTTATATACACCTTTGTAGAGCCAGGAAAAGGTTTTCTGGTAATGGTTTGTTCGGCTGGAATCTTTTCTTTTCTCATTTTTTTGAAATTAATGTTTTAATAATGAGTTGCATAGAATGCAACTAGTCAATAGCTAAATAGATGATGATTTATAGTATTCGTTTCACTTATCCTCCAGCAGTTGCTGTAATGACAAGTATATTATCATTATCTAGAATGATAGTGTCATCCCAAAGTGATTTTGGAATAACGACATCATTGATTGCAACAGCAATTCCTTGGAATTGTTGGTAATGATTATCCAATAATACTTTTTTCAAAGATTGCTTGGATATAACTTCTATTGGCTGATTATTGATAGTAACTAGCATCGTCATTGATATAAAGAAATGAATACTAGCACAACTAGAGGAGAGTATTATAGTTTTTGAAAACCATAAATATCCATAACTTTTCCCTACGCCAGTATGAACTGTATCAGGTGGTAAGGGTATTCATCTCAGCCCTATAAATAGGACACCCCTAAAGTCATGCTTTGCAAAGGTAATTATTTTAGGATAAAAAATAGAAGCAATTTATGTTGTAAATTCTAAGATTGCTAACTTTTAATTATTGAGAGGAGACAATTAAATTAAATATATGAAATAAGGATCATGTTTAAGGAGGCAATGGATAGTTAGAGTCGAATGGTATGGTTTCGTAGTTTTTAATTGATTTACAGGGAGTTGCTATTATCTATAATGTTTTTTTTGTAGAAAGTCAAGTTTTTTTACCAAAAACGAAACTTTAACAGCTTTTTTTGCGTATAGAGAGTATATATTAAAATTGAATTATGAGACAACTCAAAATTACTAATAAGATCACAGCAAGGGAGAGTCTTGCTTTAGATAAATATCTAAATGATATTGGTAAGATCACGATGTTAACTGGAGATGAGGAAGCAAGTTTGGCGAGAAGAATCCGGGATGGGGATCAATGGGCATTGGAAAGAATGACTAAAGCAAACCTTAGATTCGTGGTTTCTGTGGCAAAGCAATATCAGAATCAAGGGCTTTCTTTGAGTGATTTGATTAATGAGGGGAATGTAGGTCTGATGAAGGCTGCCAGACGTTTTGATGAAACGAAAGGATTCAAATTCATCTCTTATGCGGTATGGTGGATTAGACAATCTATCTTACAAGCAATAGTAGAGTATTCTAGAATTGTAAGATTACCATTGAATAAGGTAGGATCATATAATAAGGTCAATGAGGCATTTTTGTCTTTTGTGCAAAAATTTGAACGTGAGCCGACTACTGAAGAATTAGCAGATGTATTAGGTCTTCGTCCAAAGGATGTGACTAATATGCTTAAAGGTGGCAAACGACATCTTTCTTTCGATGCTCCAATATCTTCTGATGAAGGATCTTCTACTATGTTGGACATCATGTCCTTTGGTGGAGCGGACGCTGCACCAGATAATGAACTGATGAAGCAATCCTTGAAAGAAGAAGTGCAACATGGTTTATCCTTACTTTCTCCTAGAGAAGTAGAAGTGCTTTCGTCTTATTATGGTTTAAAAGAACATAAATCATTGACATTAGAAGAAATTGGCGAACTCTATGGATTAACTAGAG
>JBNMOV010000472.1:0-3903 GCA_051275765.1 Maribacter sp.
CACCAGATTTAATGCCTACAGATATTACAGGATCTGAAATATTGAATGAGAATAAGAAGTTCGAATTCAATCATGGTCCTTTGTTTTCCAATATCGTATTGGCGGATGAGATTAACCGTACACCTCCCAAGACGCAAGCAGCTCTTTTGGAAGCGATGCAAGAACGTTCTGTAACAGTAAGTGGTGTTAGACATATGCTGCCTAAACCATTCTTTGTATTGGCTACACAGAATCCAATTGAGCAGGAAGGTACTTACCCATTGCCAGAAGCACAGCTTGATCGTTTTATGTTTAATATTAATTTGGATTATCCTTCTTATGAAGAAGAACTAGCAGTAGTAAGAGCGACGACGGAGAATAAGAAAGTAAATCTGACGAATATCCTTACAGGGGAGCAAATTTTATCTTTTCAGCATTTGATTAGAAAAATTCCTATAGCTGATAATGTATTAGAATATGCTGTTGGACTGGCGACTAAAACTCGTCCAGGAACGGATAGAGCTACAGATGCTGTGAATAATTATATCTCTTGGGGTGCAGGACCTCGTGCTTCTCAATACTTGGTATTGGGTGCTAAATGTCATGCAGCCATTAGTGGCAAATATTCTCCAGACATAGAGGATGTACAAGCGATAGCCAATTATGTACTTCGCCATAGAATCGTAAGAAATTATAAGGCAGAGGCAGAAGGTATCACGGAAGAAAATATAATAGAAGGGTTATTTTAATATAGAAGCTACTTGAATTTGGCTTTTGAAGATTGTTATAGTTATTTCCAAAAGCCAAATTCAAAATAGCTTCTTAGACATTAGATTTTTAGACGCTAGACTTTTTAGAACAATATGAAAATATATGAATGCCTGGCAATACTTGTCAGGCATTTTTTTATGTGTACTTTTGTGGTCTTGTTAGATATTTAGTATCAGTAAGTATTAAACAAGGAGAATTTTAGTACTTAATAAGGAAGCACAATGGATTTAGGAAAATATAATGAACTGACAGCATATAGACAGACAGAAAATGGCTGGTATCTCATCGATGAGAGAATAGAAGAGGTATTGTTGCCTAATAAGTTTGTGCCAGAGGATATGGAGAAGGGGGCGGAAATCACTGTGTTCATTTATTTGGATAATGAAGAACGTCTGACAGCTTCTACTCAGGAATTGAAAATTGAACTGAATAAATTTGCTGTGCTAGAAGTAGTGGATGTGAATAGGATAGGAGCGTTTGTAGATTGGGGTTTAGATAAGCAGCTTTTGGTGCCTTATTCTGAACAGATCGAGGATATGCAAATGGGAGAATCTTATATTGTTTATTTGAAACTAGATCCAGTAACGGATCGGTTGATTGGTTCTAGTAAGATGAATAAATTTCTAGATAATGAAGAGCTTTCTGTGGAGACAGGGGAAGAGGTGGATTTAATCGTAGCGAATAAGAGTGATTTAGGAGTGAATGTTATCGTAAATCAAATTCATAGAGGTTTGATTTTTAATAACCAGATTTATAGGAAATTGAATTATGGCGATAAGATAAAAGGCTATGTTCAAAAGATATCAGAGGAGAATAAGCTTGATATCGTTATAGAGAAACAAGGCTATGAAAATGTAATCGAACCTAATTCAAAAAAGGTATTAGAATATTTACAGGAAAATAATGGCTATATGCCTTTCAATGATAAAAGTGATCCAGCTGATATTCGAATGACTTTTGAAATGAGTAAAAAGAATTTTAAAAAAGCGTTGGGTACTTTGTATAAGCAGAAAGTAGTGAGGTTGGAAAGTGATGGTGCTTATTTATTGGAAGTTAGTCCTAAATCCCCTGAAGGAGATTTGTAGAAGTTTCTTAAAGTCCCCTTTAGGGATGGCGAATAAATAATTGTCTGGAATTGATAAGATATTTTTGTGCTAGGCAAGGCGGTAAAAGCCGCGTTACGCCTTAGCGTAATAAGGTTTTTGCCAACGCAGCATAGTGCAGAAAGATGAAGTCAAAACGGACAGTTATTTATTCAATATCCCTTAGGAGAGATCTAGGGGCTTTATTATTAATCTGGCATATCAATAACAAAGCTGCCAGAAATAAGGGTATTTTTTGCATTTCTTTCTTTAATAATAATATTTATTCTAGCACCTATTTTATTATTGGATAATAAATCTGGATCTACAAAAAATAGCATATTCTCTAATAGATTAATTTCTAGATTATCTTCTTTGTGTCGTCGTCTTTTTATTGTTCTACTGAATATTGCTTTGTATTCATTACTTCCCATTAGTAAGAAAATTACATTGTACTTTTTACCTACTAATCTCAAATATGCCATGTGATTATATCGAACGATGCTAGGTTTTAATTCTTCGATTACTTTCCCTTTTTCTTCTACTGTTATATTGAATTCTTTTTCTGCTAGAGTAGCAAAATCAAAAGGAATCGCTTCTGCATCTATCAATGCCATTTGTTCCTGATTATACCTTTCTATATCTGGAATAATCTGCGTGACAATGCTATCTTTTGTTACTATTTTTTGATTGTCACCATAGAATATATCATGATTAGGAATACTCCTGAAATCGTAATCTACTTTTATTTTATAAGGTGTTCCTAGTAATTTTTTTATCTTGGTATAAAAATCTCCAATATTAATTTTAGAAAAATCAGGATGAATAACATGTTTTTCTGAATAGGATTCTATTTCTCCATCTTGATTGAAACGGATGACTTTATTCTTACCATATATCCATTCTTCTAAGCTATTATCATTAGAAATTAAATCAGGATTTCCTAAGAGTTCTAATACTAATTCTTTAGGCATATCTTCATATAGAAACCAGAAAGATTCATTATTGGTAGGAATTTTTTTATACCTTTTTTTGAAGGCATGCATCTCTTTACTGAATACTTCCAAAGTACCATCATCCAGTATTTCTAAATTATTTTCTTGATCTCCTTCGCCTAAATAAAAATTATTTTTAGCATTGAGATAGGAGTACCAATAATAATTGTCTTTAGTTCGAGTAACGACTTTGCTCAATCCCATTTTTTGAACAATCATTTTATTTTCTGGATGATTTATTTCAGACCAAATCCCTACAGGGTTTTATATTTTATTTTCTTGGCAAGAAAATAAAATAATAGATAATAAAAATGATAAAGTGAGATAGGTTGTTGAAGTTCGCATATCTGCAAGATAATTGAAAAATTGGAAAAATAAACTAGGATTTATAGCTATCTTTTTTAATAAACTATTCTACCATCCAACTAATTAAATTATCAACATCAATTATCGACCAACTATCTGGATGTCTTTCTCCATTTGCACGATAACCTTTGTCTTTTGTTTATATCAATTCTACCTTATCCCAATTTTTAGCGTTTAATTATTACAACTGATAAAGGTGATGATGAATGCTAGAAAAAGAATATGCTTCATTATTGATTTGTTGTTTTTACTACCAATTAGAGCATTGAATTGATGTTATTTGCCATCCCTTAATACACTGTAAAGTAAATAAATGTCTGTTTTAATTATCTGCGTTTACCTTTTTATAATGTCTGTTCATTTTCTTTCTAGCATCAGTTATTGAAAATTTCCAGCTTATTTTTATTTTTTTATCATTTCGTTCTTTTACAAGTTTGAGAACTTCACGTTCTAATTTTTCTTTGGTTGGGATTCTTCTCTTCAAGCATAACCTCGCTAAAGCAGAAAATTCTATTTCAATTAGATTTAACCAGTAACCGCATTTAGGAGTATAGTTAAATTCAAATTTCTGACTAAGCTTATAAGCTGTTTCCGCATCGAATCTTTCATAAAATGAACTTGCATTATGAGTATTCAAATTATCTTGAATCAATCTTATTTTTTTAGCCTTTGGAAAATGAGTTACTAGAATTTGCATAAACTCAGCATAT
>JBNMOV010000473.1:0-3872 GCA_051275765.1 Maribacter sp.
GTAAAGTAAATAAGTAACCGTTTTGTCTGCTTAGTTTTCAGCTATGCGTCGTTAAAAACTCCTTAAATAGCTACGGCTATTCGCGTCATTTTTGCCTAGCCTAACTAAAAATTAAGCGATTCAAAACAGGCACTTATTTAATTTACAGTGTACTTAGGGATGTTGAATAAATAACTGTCCGTTTTGACTTCATATTTTTGCACTATGCTGTGTTGGCAAAAACCTTATTACGCTAAGGCGTAACGCGACTTTTACCGCCTTGCATAGCACAAAAATATCTTATCAATTCCAGACACTTATTTATTCGTCATCCCTAAGGTATGCAAATTTATAAATTATTGGTATATAGAAAGAATGATTACGATTTAACCGTGTATGAAGTAATCAAATATATTCTAAATTAACTATAAGTGCTGTAAAAAAAGATATAGATAGTAAAAATGTTCCCCTAAGCGAATGGACTACTTCGAGTGAAGCAGCTGTGGACATAAGTGGTGGTTATACTTTGTATGGGAGTAGCGACTGAATACCATATTAACGCGTAATATTCTAACGTACAGACGACAGGCAAAAGTTTTGAACCTTGCCAAAACAAAATTCAAATGAAAAAATAAAGACCACCGTAATATTCTCATTATAATGGCTTTTATTGTGGAGCGTATTAGTCGAAAGTTAGAAACTTCCGACATCCGCTATTGTTTGTTTTTTAGTGCTGGATACTTAGGACGTCAGAGGAAGTTCATTTTATTTAAATTTTTCTAAGTGTTTGTTATTTTTTGAACACATTGCAATAATATTAATACGTAATTGAGTAATGGGTTTAGTATATAAATGGACTCATTTAGCCAATTGCTTCGTTACAAATACTCGCCGATGCTAAGGCATCGTCTGCATTTTGTTCCTCGTTCTCAACAAAATGAATAACATATCCAATACGAAACATATTATTCAATTGCGTATTAGATGGAATCTAAGAATATCACTCGTTTTCTTTTTTAATCCACTTACATTACTATTCTACTTATCTTTGTAATAAAGATTATTTTTTGATTTGAGCATGAACCATCGCAAAATTATACATATTGACATGGATGCATTTTTCGCATCTGTAGAACAACGAGACAATCCTGAATTGCGAGGCAAACCTGTAGCTGTAGGTGGCAGTGGACGAAGAGGTGTTGTAGCTGCGGCAAGTTATGAAGCAAGAGTTTTTGGTGTACGATCCGCTATGCCAGGGTTCAAGGCGAAAGAACTTTGCCCTCATCTTATTTTCGCTAAACATCGATTTGATGTGTACACACAAGTTTCTTATCAAATCAGAGAAATATTTGCTGAATATACAGACTTGATTGAACCGCTCTCGCTAGACGAAGCTTTTTTAGATGTTACAGAGAATAAAAAAGGAATGTCTTCTGCTACACTCATTGCAAAGGAAATAAGAGCCAGAATCAAAACAGAAACACAGCTCAATGCATCAGCAGGAATTTCCATCAATAAATTTTTAGCAAAAATAGCTTCTGACCTCAATAAACCTAATGGACAAGCATTAATTGGTCCAGATGAAGCGATCTCTTTCTTAGAAAAACTACCTATTGAAAAATTCTTTGGAATAGGAAAAGCAACTGCTAATAAAATGCATCGCCTTGGAATCAGAAATGGCATGGATTTAAAATCCAAAACCAAAATTGAATTGGCTACTTGGTTTGGAAAACCCGGTATTTGGTATTATCACATTGTTAGAGCAGAAGATTTCAGACCTGTAAGAGCTGATAGAATCAGGAAATCAGTAGGAGCTGAAAGAACATTTAATGAGGAGATCAATTCTGTAGAGGATATGATTGAAATCATTCTCCCTATCGTTGATATTGTTTATGAAAGATTACAACGAGTAGGAAGGTTTGGAAGAACACTTTCTATTAAAGTTAAATATAAGGATTTTACATCTATCACTAGAAGTACTACATTTACTTCCGAAGTTGGAGATAAATCTGTCCTTATTGCAGCAACAGAAAAATTGATTAAAGATAATATTCAAATAGGCGATGAAGTAAGATTGTTGGGTGTGACTGTTTCTAATCTTTCTGGAAAAGATATGGAGGGGGAGCAGATTGAAATTCCATTTCCTGATTTATTGAGTCTTTTGTAAAATGAAGCCCAAATGAAAGATAAAAGCCACCACAAATACACTTTGTAGTGGCTTTCTTTGTGGAGCGTATTCGTTTCAAGTCTGGAGACTGAAAATATCGCTCTTGTTTGGTTTTATTACTGAAGACTTAGGACATCAGAGTACAATGCGAATGTTTATCCATCTAATGGAAAGAAGAAGTATTTTTATCATTCCTGAATTTGACTTTGTACAAAGAAATCAGTTTCTCAAATTCAGTAGGATCAATATCAAAGTAACTAATCCTATAAGTATGTTTGTCGGATGCACTATCCTTAAATATCAAATCATATTTGAAATAATTACTAGCTTTTGAATGACAAACAACTTCTTCGTCATTAATATCTTGCCAAGTATAAGTTTTGTCATTTTCGAAATGAAAAATAATTCCCTTTTCAGAAAGTGTAATCTGGGGTTTTGTATTCCAAATAAAATGAGAAAATCGAGCAGTTAAAAATAAGAAAATCAACCCAATGGAAATACTAGCAATTATAAAATCGACATAGAAGGTAGCAACGAATAATACGAACACTAATATATAATAGAGAAGGGAAACAAATCTATAGATAGGGGATAAGTAGATGATTTTATTAGCACTTAGATTATTTATACTAACATTATTAGAGATACTACTATTGCTCATTAAATCTATTATTTTAATATATAAATTTATTGGTGGTGCACCTATAAAAACAAAAATACTATAATTACCTATTTATCAATAATTTATAGCGGTTTTAGGTTTTGATATTTGAAATAAATACCTTATTGGCTAAAAGTAGCCATGCACCAAGGTAAAATATGTCTTCGTCTAAGTTATGGAAATTGTTTCTCGTTACGAGTTTAACAAATGTGCCAATCGTTATAAAGGAAACAATAATATAGTTCATTTTAAATGTTGGCAACAATTTCTGTGTATGACTTTTAGACAATGGAGTGTCTACTTTTGATCTGACGAATTATAACAGTCCTTAATATGATATATTAGACTTATGGCAAAGAAATATGAAAATGAATTCAACGCAATGATCGTAGAGTTATCAAAGTCAGGAATTAAACCTAAGCAGATAACAGCGGATTAAGGATTAGATGCTAGCATGGTTTGTCGTTGGAAAAGAGAATACGCTGCTAAAGCTGGTAATTTTTCCCAGAAGAAAAAAATATCTCCAGAAGCAGAAGAACTCAAAGCTTTGAAAAAGGAATTAAGAACTGTAAAAATGGAACGAGATATATTAAAAAAGGCGGTAGGCATCTTCTCCAAGAGCGACCATTGAGGTATAAATTCATTTTAAATAATGAAGATAATTATATAGTCGAAAAGATACTTAATCGTATCAAAGAAATACAGGACTTAGACAATAACACTCAATCCATACTTTTTAATGTTATCGACACATATCTAAGAGATGCAAATGCTAGAAAAGCATACGCATAATTCCCAAATGAAAATAAAATGGCAAAAAAAAGGATGTTACAGCCAAGCTGTAACATCCTTTTTTTTGCTTCACTGCTCTTTTGAGCTGTGCCTAATTTTCGTACTGCTCAAAAGAGCAGTGATCGTACCACAAAAACTACCGTCTATTTTTCTTTTTTAATAACGTTCTCTGCCAGAAAAAATCTAGGCGGGAGAACTTGTGAGCCGCAGCGAGTTCCCGACAAACTGGCACATGTAATGTAGCTTTTGCGGAATGAAATGTGCTAGTGCGGA
>JBNMOV010000474.1:0-3850 GCA_051275765.1 Maribacter sp.
TTCTACTAAGCTGGCAAATCTTTCTGCATCGTTCCATATTTTGGTACGCAATTTATTCTAATCTTCTGCTGACGAAGGAGGAATGCAATCAAAACTATATTTATCCCTAATATCAAGTGAACCATTTTCAAATGCATCAGCGACACCAGCTATATAATAATTGATGTGGAATGCTAATGAAGCTATTGTATTTAAAGATCCTATTTTAGTTGTTGCCTGTTTCCAAGTGAGATCAGATAGTTGTGCTTTTAAATTCGTATTAGCCACCCATTTTCCATCCAGAATGACTTCTCTGAATTGTTTGGCGATTTGTGTAATTATACTGAGAATTAATTGGTTTTCGGATTGTTAAAAATTCATAGCTTCTGAAAATTAAGCAATTGCTACTAACGTTGGTCTGTAAAGCGAATACCGCTAGGTATAGATTCATGATCAATGTTTTATTTATTCAATAAATAATTCGTAATTATACCTACTTTTAATTACAGCTCTTTTCAATTTTCTTGATAATCAAATCTCGTATTTCATTTTGATCTGCGTTTAATCTTTTGTAATTATTATTCAATCTGAACCTTTGTAATACAAGAGAAGAATATCGATTATCTTTTTCTAGTTTTTTAATATCCAAGGGGATGACTGGGCTATAATTAAAACCTTTAAAATTTGTGGTATAATACTGTCGCAAATCTTCGCTGGCCAATTCGTGTCCTTTTTCGAGAACCCTCAAGCTACTAACAAAACCATCTTGATATAGTAAAATCTTATTTTTGAGATTTTTATTTTCAATAAGATTAATATTGGAATATTTTAATTCTTTAATTTTAGTTTTACTACGTTGACCAAAAAAGATGAAATTACCTACTGTTCCAAATTTATGATAAAGCGAATCCACTTCTGCTAAACGCTTTTCTTGGATAGCCATATATATTTATTTGATTTGAGGATTCCACCTTTCAAAAGCATCTATATTCTCTCCAACATCTTTGATGTCATATTCAAACGTATATAATAATTCATTACCTAAAATATGCGTTTTAAATCTTGCTGGATTAGGTGCCGCTCATTTGAGTTGCAAGAATGAGGATGAAAAAAAGGATGAATAATATTGATGCTTTGTTTTCATATTTTGGGTTTGATGTTTTTGTCAAAAACGCTAAACACAAGGTACAAAAATCTGTGATAATCGTATTTTTAGAATGATTCATTAATTAGACTTTGGTCATTGCTCCCCAAGTAGTTACACAATAAGGAACGATGTAAGTGAAAGGCATTTTCCAATATAGACTAGTATTTCAATTGCTATATAAAATTAAATCTCCTTGATTAATACACACGAGAATACTACCTACAACAAGTGATGTCAGTAATGCTTTTTTTATTACAATTGGCGAAACTGCAATTTCATAATTACTTTTTTCTTTCATTTATACTGGAGATTAATTGGTTTTCGGATTGTCAAAATTCATAGCTACTGAAAATCAAGCAATTGCTACTGATGGTGATCTGTAAAGCGAATACCGCTAGGTATAGAAATCATTTTACTTCTTAATATGTTCAAAATCCTTCTCTTCAGTAAAATACGTTAAAGATAAAATCCAGATGATTTTAATTAGAAAAATAATCTTCTGCATCATAGGCATAAATTCTAAATAAGATCTCGTAAAATACATATATGCTCCTAAATAAAATGTAGCTAAAAAGAGAACAGAACAGACTTTGAGAATATTCAATTTCGATTTAATAACAAATACAGTAATATAGAAAAATATGACCAGTGTCAGAATACTGGAAAGCGTAACCATGATATCATGAAGCGATGGAAATACTGTCAAAAAACCTAGAATAGTAACAACAATACCAAAATATTTGATAATAAATGCCCCACTTTTTACTTGTATTCTCTTCGAAAAAATAACCAAAACTGGCAGATAAAAATAATACGCCTCCAATAGCCCAAAATCTACATTATTTACTATTATTCTTTCATCGATCTTGAATTTCGAAAGACTATCTCTATCTTTACTTTCTATGTATGCAATTAATTCTGCAAATGCGTTGGGTTTTCATTGCTTAAAATCTAAATGAAAATTTTGGTTGTCAATTCTTTCTACATTAATTGAGGAATTTTGTCCTTGTTGTTCAATGTTAATTACTCTGAAGCCTTCCCCAATAAATAGCTTTAGAGTATCTTCAAGAATATCTTTACTATCTCCTTTCCCAATTAAAGTCTTATTTCCTGTGTTTTTAATTGAAAATCTAACTTTCCACAAATTGCTTACTATGCTATCTTTAAACGTGAATGAACCCTTGAAGCCTTCAATTTGAGGGATTCTCGTTAATTCTTCTTCATTGATTGTTTTAATTTATTTTCTGTCTTAGTAGTAAAATATAAATACTTAATTTTAATTAAATTATTCGCTTAATCTATTTTTTTCGTGTAAGAATGCTAATTTCTTCGACAAAACATACCTTTTTAAAGCTTAGTACATAACAACATATCCCTATATGATGTCTAATTACTAAACTGCCACCTCTTCAAACTCCATCCTAGAAAAATTACCTAAACTTTCAGGAGAAATTCCCATCAAAATTCCCCTAATTCCAGCATTTACATAAAATACATCCAAATCCTGTGCAGCACTATCCACGAAAACAGGATAATCTTTTTTCATACCAAAAGGGCTGCATCCACCTCTGATATATCCAGTGGTTTTTTCTAGATCTTTGATGGGGAGCAGATGTATTTTTTTATTGCCACTTATTTTGGCAGCAGCTTTCATATCGAGTTCTTTATCTCCAGGTATCACGACTACGAATACACCATTTTTATCTCCTTTTACAACGAGTGTTTTGAATATACTTTTTAATTCCAAACTATTTTCTGCTGCTATTTTTCCTACATTCAGATTGGCTGGATCGTAATGATATTTTACAGTCGTATAAGCGATTTTTTTTCGCTCTAGGATTCTTATAGCATTGGTTTTTTTCATGTTGGGATGGCTATTTAAATTCAGATAAACTTTTTATCTTCCCTTGATTTTCTTCGATTGATTTTCCCCAATCTGTATCTTGTCTGCGATCTATGCTCAGTTTGATTTTTTTGGTATCCTTATCCCAAATGAGACCATCAACAGCTGTCTTTCCATTTGATTTTACAATTTTTTCTTCGCTCAATTCACGATAAGTAATTTTATCCTCCTTGATACTGAAATCCATAGCTTCCAAAGCTGTTTCCAAATCATCAAACCTGCCATTTACCAAAAGCGACCATTCATCCTTGTCCTTATCGAATTTTACTGATTTTAAAGTCATTCCTGCTTTTGGATCAAGCGTAACATCTTTTACTTCTATTTTTTCAATGAAGTTACTGACAGTACTTTTCATGACGTCATTGTCGATATAAGTTAAATCTTCATATTCAATACGAAATTCTTTCTTCTTGAGATCAATTTCAAGGCAGGCGTGATTAGCAATGACAGGAGCATCTAAACCAAAGGTCATTGCCACAAAAAATAAAAAATGATTGATTAAAATTTCCATATAAGACAGTTTAATATATAGATAATGCTCTAATTTAAACAAATTACTGATGTTACTTACAGCTACTTTTATATGATTTTAAAATAATAATGTTTTATAGAATATGCTTCTTTTTAATCCCTCGCTTTTGGATGAGATTTGAGGGTAATTAACTGATCATCCTCAAACACCACTCCTTCTCCGTAAACACAGCCGTATTTTTCACCTTTTCCCTAAAACTATTCTTATCCTTTTTAGTCATGGTCGTTAATGATAATAACTGCTTGGTAAAACGGATAAGATTTTCATAATTTTCCCGTCTATATCCTAA
>JBNMOV010000475.1:0-3849 GCA_051275765.1 Maribacter sp.
TGGAATTGACTTTTGTTTTGTCCTTTACTATCTCACATAAAGCCTCTTTTCAGATGAAAGAATAAATAATACCTTTTTCAATTAAATCGACTTGCCGGTTTTTGAATTTTATTATTATTCATATTATATATATATAATAAATAATCAAAAAATGGATAGGAAGTATACTATTGCTATTTTTATTGCTATATCTATTTTGGTACTCAACCAAATTACTATTCAATACTTTCTTCGTAAAAAGACATACGATGCTAAAACGATTAACCTCTCAGGAAGACAGCGTATGCTTAGTCAAAAAATTAATCTTGAGTTTTATAAAGTGCTAGAAGACAATCAAACTTCAACTGAACTTCCTCAACTATTTAAAGAATGGAAAAATATTCATCAGAATCTACTCAACAACTCTGGACGATATCAATTAAGTCCAATTATTGATCCCCAAGCACTAGAGTTGATGTCTAACTTATCCTTAAGAATAGATTTTGCGGAAAAACAACTGAATTATTTATTGTCAAATCAAGCCATAGATATCACTAAGATAAATAGCAATCAAGCTATGTTTTTAGCAGATATGGACAAAATAGTAATGGTATTAGAAAAGAATTCATTTAATAAACTCAAATTTATCATTTGTATAGAAATATTCTTGATGCTTTTATCCATATCAGTCATAATGCTAGAAGTGATTTTTATTTTTAAACCCAATCATCAAATATTGGTTAAATCATTAAACGAAACAAAAAAATCTAAAGAAAAAATCGAAAAGAGTTTAATTAAATTAGAACGACAGAATCAAGATTTAAAACAATTTGCATATGTTGCTTCTCATGATTTACAAGAGCCTTTACGGACAATAATTAGTTTTACTCAATTGCTCCATAGAAGATATGAGAAACAATTTGGTAAAGAAGGAAAAGAAGAGATGGTCTTCATAATCGATGCTACACGAAGAATGGAATCTTTGATTAATGGATTATTGGATTATGCGAAAATAGGAAGAACAAGAGCAATCAAATCTATAGATTGTAATCATTTAATTGATACCATTAAGCAAGATTTAAATGCTGTATTGACAGAAAAGAACGCAAAGCTAAATATCGGAAAACTTCCGAAAATTATGGGCTATGAAACGGAGATTCGTCAACTCTTCCAAAACTTAATCATTAATGCTTTGGAATTTAAAAAAGCTGAAATTCAACCAAGTATTTTTATTATAGGAGAAGATTTGGGCGATAAGTTTCAATTCTCTATTCAGGATAATGGCATTGGCATTGAGAAAGAATATCATCATCAAATATTTTCGATTTTTAAACGATTACATACTAGAAACGAATATAATGGGACTGGGATTGGTCTTGCCCAGTGTAAAAAAATAGTTGAACACCACAATGGAGAAATCTGGGTTGATTCTAAAGAAAATGAAGGAAGTATTTTTCATTTTACGATATCTTATGTTCTTAAGGATGGCGAATAACAATCATCAGAAGTAAAAAATAATCGTCAGACATAGAATTTTTCTATGTCTTGGTGAATGCGAGTTTGTAACTCGCTCAATTCGAAAAAAGCACAAAAGCCAAATATCCAACCTCAAATCAAGTTTTCAATTAAGTATATAATCCCCGAAATGAAAACATGCTTATTAAAATAATGAAAAGGAAATTTATGGGAATACATAAACAGAAGCCAATCAAATACTAACATACTCTTATATCATTCATCGATTTGATGCGTAGAATGTGCTAATAAAGTAATGGATGCCCAGTAGGTAATTAGAATGAGTAATCCGGATAGTTCAAAAGATGTTTTGAAGCTACTGATAGCAATCATGGAATCAGATATCATGAATAATACAGCTGCTATAGCAATGCTCAAAAAGGCTTTTTTATTTTTCCAAATATAGAGCGATATCCCTTGCCAGCTCATAAAGGAAATGACCAGAATGTAAACTGCTACAGGAATGACCAAATTATCATTCTTCAATCCTTCGAATACTAAAGCAAAGACAGCTCCTGTAAAAACGAGTACAAAAACTAAGGGTTTCCAGTATGTTTTCAAACCACCAAATCTGGTAAATCCATAGGAGAACAATAAATGAGCTATCAAAAATGACAGCAGCCCAAATACAAAATAATCATCAGGTTTCAATAAGAGTAAATCACCACCTAGACAAAATACTAGTCCAATCACCATCAGATAATCATAGCGACTAAAATTCCCTTTTTTGAATAAGAATGGAATAGCAATAATGAGTACAGTTGTTAAGCCCTTGAATATCGCATGTTTTTGAAAATTTTCAGCATAATGAAAGTAAATAGAAAGCATTCCAGAAATGGTAATGAGGCTATTGATTAGGATTTTTAGTGATGATGGTTTCATAAGGATAAGTTTAATTAGTTTGAATAAAGATATGTATAATAGACTTATTACAGATCTTAGTACCTTGTGTTTTAAGTGCTAAGGGTATAGTAGATACTCTTAGTGAAACGAACCTAATTCCCCTTTCATAAAAAAAAATTCGTAATAATGTCTAATTAAAATGCTAGAAAAAATAGAGATTGATTTTAAATATTGAAAGGGTAAACAGAAAATATATAGCATTTTGTAAAATGATGAAATTTGATTATTTATAAATTTATTTCACAAGCTCCTCCGTTTTTTCAGAGATTCCATTTTCTACTACTACACAAACAAAACTATCTCCAGAAATATTAACAACAGTTCTACACATATCCAAAGGACGATCAACTGCAAGAATCATAGTCAATGCTAGCGGCAATTTATCAGAAGGAAAACCAATTGATTCCAAAACCATCACCAACATAATAACACCTGCACTGGGAACTGCAGCCGCACCAATAGAAGCCATTGTTGCCGTTGCCACAATAGTCAATTGATCTGTGATGCTTAACTCAAATCCAATTACTTGGCAGACAAATATAGCAGCAATACTTTGCATCAGACTTGTAGCATCCATGTTGACAGTAGCACCTATGGGGCAAACAAAACTGACCACTTCATCTTCAACGCCTAAGTTATCTATCGCACATTCCATCGTCACAGGCAAGGTCGCCATACTAGAACTTGTGGTGAGTGCCACTAGTTGTGCGGGCAAAACTCCTTTTACAAATTTCATGATTGGCATTCCCGTTAAAGCTCGTGCCATGATTGGATATAAACAAAGCAATATGAACATACCCAATAAAAGCACTATCGAATAATTGAGTAAAGCCCTAAAAATTGCAGGGTCTTTTATTTCTACGATAAGCGTAGCCATCAATGCAAAAACGGCGTAAGGAGAAAAAGCGATAATGACGTCTACAATTTTGAGCATTACTTTGTTCAGCGAGTTGATTAAACGAACAACAGGCTTTTGGTCGTCGTCTGGTATCATCAATAAACAGACACTAAATAATACGGTAAAAAAGATGACTTGCAGTAATTGACCATTATCACTTAATGCTGAAAAAATATTGTCGGGGACCATCCTCACAAAAAAGTCTAGAGTGCCAGTTTCTGTCGTTTTTTTTGAATTCAAATCTATAGTATCAGTAGCTAATTTTTGCAAAGCTTCAATATCTAATCCAGAACCAGGCTTAAATAGATTGACCAAAAATAAGCCAAGGATGACTGAAAAAACGGTCGTCGATAAATACCACGCAATCGTTCTACCTCCTAAAGCAGATAGTTTTTTGATGTCTTTTAATTCGGCTATGCCTTTTGCCAAAGAAACAAAGACCAAGGGCACTGCGATAAGTTTCAATACTTTGATGAAAATGGTGCCAATAGGTTTGATAAAATCCTGTATGATGCTTATCCCTAATTCGGAAAGACTTGCAAAGTACCCAATGA